>NZ_WUDQ01000560.1:0-2369 GCF_009827695.1 Paenibacillus sp. OT2-17
GGGACCAGGTAATTCAGGAAATTGAAGACGAGGCTGCATCCGAAAAATAAACAATCATGAACTGCTAGAAGGGCTGCGATAAGCAGCCTTTCTTCAGGAAAGGGGTCCATCCATGAAACAGGGAAATGATAGAGCAAAAGTTCGGTTGGGCACGGGTGCCATGTATCATTTGATGATGCTTCCGGGAATTTTGTTTTTAATGGTATTCAGCTATGTTCCGATGGTCGGTGTCATTACGGCGTTTCAGGATTATATACCAGCCAAGGGGATGTTTGGCTCCAAATTTGTAGGGCTGAAGCATTTTATTTATATGTTTAAGCTGCCGGACATCGCACAGGTTTTTAGTAATACGTTGGTGATTGCCATTGCCAAGATTCTATTGGGAACAATGATGGCTATCATTTTTTCCATTTTGTTAAATGAGATCCGCATCAAATTCGTTAAAAAATCCGTACAGACAATTGTTTATCTGCCACACTTTCTATCCTGGGTAGTTCTAGCATCCGTGGTTGTTAACATGTTCAGTTTGGATGGAATTGTGAATCAAATTTTGGCTTTTTTCGGTCTGGAGAATATTAATTTTCTCGGCAGCAACACCTGGTTCCAGCCGCTGATTATTGGGACAGACGTGTGGAAGGAGTTCGGTTACAGTTCCATCGTCTATTTGGCTGCAATTACTTCGATTGATCCGGGTCTGTATGAAGCGGCAGGAATGGATGGAGCCAGCTGGTGGAGAAAAGTATGGCATATTACATTGCCAGGTATGTTGCCTATTATCCTGCTCATGGGAGTGATGAGTCTGACCAATATTTTGAGTGCCGGCTTCGATCAAATTTATAATCTGTATAATCCGGTTGTCTATGAGTCGGGAGATATACTGGATACTTATGTATATCGGATTGGACTCGTTGGGCGACAGTATAGCTTCGGTACGGCTGTTGGCCTGTTCAAGTCAGTGATCGGTATTGTTTTGCTATTGTCCGCCAACCATTTGGCCAAGAAATACACCGACCGAAAAATATTCTAAGGAGGCAAAGCCTATGTCATATTCTGTAAGCCTAAAAGATCGAATTGGCCGGTTTGTCATCAATGCCATCGTCATATTGCTGGCATTGATCTGCCTTCTTCCGTTATGGAATATCGTTGCGATTTCATTCAGCAGCAGCGAGGCCGTGTCAGCTAATGCTGTAGGTCTCGTACCGGTCAATTTTACAACAGCAGCGTATACGAAAATTATCGATGATGCTCAGTTCTGGCGTTCCTTTGGCATATCTGTTCTACGTGTTGTGCTCACACTTATTCTCAACATGATTCTTATTATTTTAATGGCATACCCGCTCTCCAAGTCGAAAAGGGAATTTAGGGGCAGAAACATTTATATGAATGTTATGATTTTTGCCATGTTGTTCAGCGGCGGGATGATCCCGAGTTATCTACTGATCAAAAACCTCGATATGCTTAATACAATTTGGTCGCTTGTTCTACCGGGAGCTGTCCCTATATTCAGTGTCATCCTTGTCATGAACTTCTTCTCTGCTGTACCTAAGGCGCTAGAAGAAGCAGCATTCATCGATGGGGCGAATCCGCTCCAGGTTCTGTTCAAAGTATATGTTCCCGTGTCCATCCCTGCGCTGGCGACGGTAGCACTATTCAGTATCGTGGGAACGTGGAATGATTTCTTTAGCGGTTTGATCTATATGACCCAAGTCAGCAATTATCCGCTAATGACTTATATTCAGTCCCTTAACGTGAATATTGCCGAACTTCTTCAATCCGGCACCAACTCAGCACAACTCAGCAACCTGACTGAAATTTCAAACAAAAATCTAAATGCGGCCAAAATCGTAGTCGCTGTCATCCCGCTACTGCTGATTTATCCGCTGCTTCAAAAATATTTTGTGACTGGAATTGTTGTAGGATCGGTAAAAGAGTAATTGTATGATGTGACTTGATTAAGATAAAAACACTATGCGTCTATTGGAAAGGTTGTAATGAACAATGGAAAATAAAAATTGGTGGAAAGAAATCGTTGTATACCAGATATATCCACGGAGCTTTCAAGATAGTAATGGTGATGGAATCGGCGATTTGAAAGGAATTGTTTCCCGTCTGGACTATTTGCAGCAACTCGGTGTCGGTGCGATTTGGCTATCACCAGTTTGTAAATCCCCTCAGGATGATTTCGGTTATGATATTTCGGACTATCGGGATATTGATCCGATGCTCGGGTCTTTGGATGATATGGGAATGTTAATTCATGAAGCTGGGAAACGTGACATTCGAATCATAATGGATTTGGTGTTGAACCATACTTCCGAAGAGCATCCATGGTTTCAAGAAGCAAAAAAAGTAAAGAAAATCCGTACCAT
>NZ_WUDQ01000561.1:0-2361 GCF_009827695.1 Paenibacillus sp. OT2-17
ATCCGAACTGGCGAATAGGGATGGCCTGTCACGGCCGAGAGGCTTAAATAGACAGGTTGTCGGAAACAATTATGAAATGGGCTATGATCAGGATAAAAGTCCACCAGATTTAGGGAGACCCTGATCACAAAAAGGCGAGGACAGGCACTTTGGGATCACACAGCACATTGGAACTGAGGTAGGACATTCTTGGGAGACCAAGGCTAGAGACCTTAAGGAAAGAAGTGATGCGGGATGGATAAAGTGGAGTTTCCGAGCAAGCGTAAAGTAATCAGGCGAGGCTGACATGAAATTCAAATGAACATGAAATGTGGTTCGTTAAAGACAGATGGAAGCAACATCGCAACAGTGTAATCGAACCCGTAAAGTAAATGAAGTATTGAAAGCATAGGGGCGAAGCCCCGGGACCGTCTTCTTCTCTGGCTATGGCTGAGGAGGAAGACGGTCCTTTTCACATTTGAAGCTACTTTTGAGAAAGTTGCTCGACCGTTTCTCGGAAGGTATCAATAAAGGCTTCGGCAGCTTTAGACAAATAACGTCCGTTTCGGTAGGCAATGGCTAGGGTACGGCTAGGGGTAGGTTCGGCGAGTGGCAATAATGCTGGAACAAACTCGCTGCTGGCGGCCCGGGCGATAAAACGGGGGACGAGTGTCACTCCCATACCTGTCGCTACAAGCGATTGGAGCGTCTCCATATTAGTGCTCTCAAACACCACATTGGGTTCAAAGCCAGCTTGATGACACAAATCCATCGTCAGCTTGCGAAAGCCTTGCCCTTTTTTCAGAACGACAAAAGGCTCATCTTTCAGTTCTTCCATATGCACAGGCTGCGGATGGTCTCCGTTTTTACGCAGGGCTAGGGGGTGACCTGGAGGAACGGCAAGATCAATCCACTCTTCACCGATCGGCACATAGGAAAGTGTAGGTTCTACTAATGGAAGAGATAGCAGGCTGAGATCTGTATCCCCACTGGCAGTTTTTTTCTCCAAATTCATGGATGAATCCTCGACCAACACGATTTCAATGTCCGGATGAGCTTTCTTGAATACAGGCAGCACATGCGGCAGCAAATGAGAACCTGTGATGGGCATACTGCCAACCACAACCTTCCCTTTTCGCAGTTGAGAAATGTCGTCCATTTCCTGCCGGAGCTGCTCAACTGCATCGACTATTTTTTTTGCCTTTTCCACAAAGCTTGCTCCTGCATGTGTTAATTCCACCGTGCTGGTGTTGCGTTGAAATAGAAGTACCCCAAGTTCTTTTTCCAGTTTGGACAATTGTTGGCTCAAAGAGGGCTGAGCAATATGCAGTTTTTCTGCTGCGCGTGAGAAGTTTTTTTCCGCTGCAATTTGCAGGGTGTATTGAAGTTGTCTGAATTCCATCGAGTTTTAAACCCCTTTTATATACGCTTTTATAATGGTTGTCGTCTTATAAGCTTTACCTATTACTTCATAGACTGATTATACAATAATATAATGAAATTCCCAATCCCACATGAACTCCATGTGTTCACAAGCTGGAAAATCCCTATGTTTACTTTTATCTTTGATTTTATAAATTATGGTATTTACTTCTGTTTGACATGGCAAATGGGTTCATCCATAATATTATTCATATTAAAACAATATGTTTTATTGGAGAAAAGGGGAAAATGGGATGTCCAAACTTATTGTATCTTTTAGGAAACCGTTTTTGGTTGGATCTTTAGCATTTCTTTTATTGGTTCTCGTGGCAGGATGCTCCGGCTCCAAAAATGATGCAGATAAAAATACAAACGCAACTAACCCAAGCACAACCGCTGATCAACCCGCGGAAGGGGGAACCTTTACATATGGCCGCCCGGCTTCCGTAACCTCGTTTGATTTGCATAATCAGATTACATCAAATAATGCTTTTGCTATCGACAAAGTATTTGAGCCGCTGGTTGCCTTTAACGGTGATGGAAAAATTGTGGATTGGCTTGCGGCGTCGCACAATATTAGCGCGAATGGATTAACCTATACTTTTGTTTTACGCGATGGCTTGAAATTTTCAGACGGCAAAGGAGTTACTGCCGAGGACGCGGTTTTTTCAATTCAGCGTCATTTGAATGTAGGAGGTCCTCTTGCAATAGCGGCACAGGTGGCTTCGCTTTCGGCTCAAGATGAAAAAACACTTGTAATTAAGCTTAAAGCGCCGTATACGCCGTTTATTTCTGAACTCTCAAATTTCTCCAATGGCATCCTTCCAAAGGATTTTGGCGGTGTCTCGGAAAAAGAATTCTTTAAGAATCCGGTCGGTACCGGTCCCTTCGTCGTTAAGAAATGGGATTCTGCCGGTGATCTTACTTTCAGCAAAAATAAATACTATTGGCAGAAAGGCA
>NZ_WUDQ01000562.1:0-2361 GCF_009827695.1 Paenibacillus sp. OT2-17
CTCCACTCCAGCAAAATACGGTCTATATACCGGAAATGTACCTTCCCTGCAAATACCGCTTCCTTCAAAGCCAGCAAAATCAGCTCCTCGGGATACCGATCCTGATCCACCCAGCTGGTGATCGTCTCGTATTCCATCGGTGATAATGGCCGCCCGAATTCTTTCTCAAAAATCGTAAACAAATTCCGTTCTTCTGTAAGCGGGGATTCTGATATTCCATTCAGTAAATCCGGCTTTCCGGCAAACAAAATGTCATCTTCATCGTGTTGCTCGTTACGCTCGGCGATCATACATTCTGCCAACTTACGATACAGCCCCGTCAAATTGTAACGTTCGAATTGTACGGATGAACTGCGGTCTTCTACGGAATCGATTCTCAAAAATCCTTCTTTCATGAGCTTACTGAAATAGAGTGCGATTTCGTTCGCAGTACATCCGATACGGGTCTGCAATTGTTCCCATGTCGGAAATTCATTACGTTCCGCTTGTTTAAAGGCAAGCAACTGCATCAGTAGCAGCATTTCACCATCTGTCAGCCGAAGTGTCCGATAATGCTTGAGCAGGGCATAGGGAATCTGGACCATTCCGGCTTCCATAGCAAAGGCTACTCCCTCCGCCCATTCTGCCGCTGATGTCTTGTCGAATGATCCGGTCATCGGTTACGGATACAAACGATACAGCATACGTGGGAACGGAATCGTTTCACGTACATGATCGAGTCCACAAATCCATGCTACTGTACGCTCCAGGCCCAGACCAAAGCCGGAATGCGGAACGGTACCATAGGTGCGCAGGTCCATATACCATTGGTAGGCTTCACGAGCCAAGTTATGCTCGTTAAAACGTTCTTCCATCAATGCTGGATCATCAATCCGTTGGGAACCCCCGATAATTTCGCCATAGCCTTCAGGAGCGATCATATCGGCACACAGAACAACCTCTGGACGGGTTGGGTCTGGTTTCATATAGAATGCCTTAATGTGAGTTGGCCAATGTGTAATGAACACAGGTTTGTTATATCTTTCAGCAATCGCCGTTTCATGAGGAGCACCAAAGTCTTCGCCCCATGGGATATCGAAACCTTCACCTTGAAGGAAGGCAATCGCCTCATCATACGTAATACGTGGAAATTCGCCTTGAATTTGCTCCAGCTTCGAAACATCGCGTCCGATTGTTTCAAGCTCCTTCGCACAGTTTTTCAGGACAGATTGCACGATATGGCTTACAAACTGCTCCTGAACGCGCAAGGATTCTTCATGATCCACAAAAGCCATCTCAGGCTCGATCATCCAGAACTCAATCAGGTGACGACGTGTTTTGGACTTTTCCGCACGGAAAGTTGGACCAAAGGAATACACTTTGCCCAGCGCCATTGCCGCGGCTTCCATATACAACTGTCCGCTTTGTGTCAAATACGCATCTTCATCAAAATATTTAATGTGGAACAACTCTGTTGTACCTTCTGCAGAGGAAGGAGTCAAAATAGGTGGGTCCACCTTCGTAAAGCCGTTGCCGTTAAAGAATTCCTGTACAGCACGGATAATTTCCGCCCGTACGATCAGAACAGCACGTTGCTTGGCGGAACGCAGCCACAAGTGACGATGATCCATCAGGAAATCTACACCATGCTCTTTGGGTGTAATCGGGTAGTTTTCGGTCAAATGAATAATTTCAATGCCTGTAACCGTTAATTCAAAGCCCGATTGGCTACGCGGTTCTTCACGCACCACTCCAGTAACGTAAAGGGAGCTCTCTTGAGTCAAGGATTTGGCGTCATTCCAAATATCCTCGGACACTTCGCTTTTCACGATAACCCCTTGAATATACCCACTACCATCGCGCAGTTGCAGGAACTGAATTTTACCACTAGATCGTTTATTGTTTACCCAAGCGCCGATTGTAACCGTTTCCCCTACATGGCGGCCCACTTGGGCAATCGTACTTTTATTCGTCATGACCGTCTCTCTCCTCGTAACCGAAAATCAAACAGCCCTTCCCCCTGGGTCAGGCTGTTTGCTCTCGCTGTTTGGTGCATGCGGATCTCAAACAATAGTCCGCATGCATAAAGTTTACACTTTCGAACCGAACTACTGAACCAGACGGAACGTGTCGCGGGCAATAACCAGTTCTTCGTTCGTTGGAATGATCAGTACTTCTACCTTTGAATTTGCAGTTGTAATCCGACGAGGCTCGCCAGAACGAATAGCATTCAACGATTCATCCAGCTCGATACCGAGGAATGTCAATTGCTCCAACACTCTCTTACGCAGAACGATGGAGTTCTCGCCTACACCTGCTGTAAATGCAATTACGTCTACCCCGTTCATTGCGGCAGCATACGATCCAATGTATTTGCGCAGA
>NZ_WUDQ01000563.1:0-2358 GCF_009827695.1 Paenibacillus sp. OT2-17
TGGCACCTGGAATGCCAAAAATATGCGTCACCCCTTGCTTGATCAAACAATCGACAACAAGGTCTGCTCCTCTAGTATCGGTCTTTGTTTGGACAGCTTGAACTTTGGTACTCAATGCTACCACCTCTTCTTTTCATCTTTGAAATAAACTAATGAAATACTTTCAATGTAAAACAATGGATGTATATGACAATTATAATACAATAACTGGTATTTTCAAGAAGGAAATTTTCTGAAAAAGATTGAAAATATATAAAGCGTTTTCAAAGTTTGATTCTTCGGGGAAAATAAAAAGTGCGGAGACTTGGAATGGGTTGCTATTGCAATGGCAGATGTGCTCAGCGGATGTGAAGGAAATGGCACCTATCACAATGAGTCTTTTAAAAATTCCTTTTTGGTGTTGGATGGTGCAGGACATAGACGAAATGCAAAACAGATCTGCCCCAAAGAGTGGAAGGTCGTTTTTTTTGTCCTCTCACATGATAAAAATCACTTTCCTCTACAAAGGATAGCGGTTACAATGTAATTGTTGTTAACGTAAACATTAAATTTAAGGTGAAGTAATCCAGCTTGAAATGATGTACAGGTATCGTATTACAGCTTTATTATCTTGTGTAATCACGAGATCTGCTATGTGATGGAGAATGCTATTGTTGAAAAACAAGTAGAGTTCGAACATTTTTGTTAACGTTAACAATTTATTAGGAAACACGATTATAGAAGGGATGAGAGAGTAATGACTAAAGCGTTTTTAGACGAAAACTTTTTGTTGAGCAATCCAACGGCTGAAATCTTGTACCATCAGTACGCCAAGGATATGCCGATTATCGACTATCATTGTCATTTAAGTCCACAAGAAATTTATGAAAATAAAGCGTTCAAAAATATTACGGAAGCCTGGTTGTACGGAGATCATTACAAGTGGAGACTTATGCGGGCCAATGGGGTTGAAGAACGCCTGATTACGGGGGATGGTGAAGATTATGACAAATTTTTGGCTTGGGCCAAAACCGTACCTACACTGATCGGCAACCCGCTGTACCACTGGACGCATTTGGAGCTTCAACGATTTTTTGGTGTCTATGAGCTGCTGAATGAACAGAACGCACCAGTGATCTGGGAAAAGGTAAACCAAAAGCTGCAGGGAAAGGGCTTTGGCGCACGTGATCTGATTGTGAACTCGAAGGTAACTGTAGTGTGCACCACGGATGATCCGACAGACCATCTCGAATACCACAAACAAATCAGCAAGCTGACCGATTTCCCAGTGGCAGTGCTACCAAGCTTCCGCCCCGACAAAGCTTTGGAAATTAATCGTGAAACTTTCCAGCCTTGGGTGGCTCGGTTGGGTGAAGTCAGCGGACTGGATGTTTCTGGCCTGGAAGGATTTTTGAATGCGCTGGCAAGCCGGGTGCGCCATTTCCATGCTGCCGGAGGCCGGGTATCTGATCATGCGCTGGATACTGTAGTCTATGAAGAAACGACACTGGAGGAAGCGGCAGCCATATTCAGCAAGGCGCTGGAGGAAGGCCATGTGACTCCTTTAGAGGAGGCGAAATATAAATCATACGTTCTGGTTTTCCTTGGCAAACAGTATGCAGAACATGGCTGGGCTATGCAATACCACATTCACGCGCTGCGTAACAACAACACGGCTATGTTCCGTCATTTAGGACCGGATACAGGCTACGATGCCGTAAATGATGGCTCTATCGCTCGTCCATTGGCGGCATTGCTGGACGCACAGGAGCTGGCAGGTGGATTACCGAGAACCATTTTGTATTCGCTTAATTCGGTTGATTATCCAGTACTGGCAAGTCTCGCGGGCTGCTTCCAATCCGGTGGAACTGTAGGGAAAATTCAGTTTGGCACGGCATGGTGGTATAACGACCATATCGAAGGCATGCAGGAGCAGATGAAGTTGCTGGCTAACTATGGGGTGCTGTCCCGCTTTATTGGTATGCTGACGGATTCCCGCAGCTTCCTTTCCTACACACGCCATGAATATTTCCGCCGTATACTCTGTGACTTAATTGGGACGTGGGTTCAGGAGGGTAAGGCGCCTGAGGATCTGGAACTGCTCGGAGCAATGGTACAAAACATTTGCTACAATAACGCTGAGCAATATTTTAATTTCCCAACGGTTGTTCATAGTAAGTGAAGCTACCGCCTAAGGTGAGAACTCACTAACTTTATAAAAAATAGCTCTTGCCAGGAGCTTGTTTCAAACTCCCGGTAAGAGCAATTGAAAACAAAATAGTTATCAACTGAGGATTTTGCAAAAATCCCATAAGCGACTTCCAATGAACAAGATATAGATCGAAATGGTTTAGTTCGTCTATATCTTGCACTTCGGAG
>NZ_WUDQ01000564.1:0-2352 GCF_009827695.1 Paenibacillus sp. OT2-17
CCACAGCCAGCCGAGCAAGAGAGGGATTATCGTAACAAGCATACCAATCTGCCCTGTGAGCTTCGGACCGATATAATCCGACATGAATCCGAGCACGAGCCGCAGCAGGGAACCACCGAGTATGGGTAGGGCAACAAGATTGGCTTTTTGTACAGGGTCCATTGGATAATCATTAGCAATTACAACGGCCAACGGTCCGATCATTCCCCATATCATAAAACTGATATCAAAATACAGAAAGGAGCCAAATAGGGTGGGCTTGTGTCCGCTTTTCCAGAAATTTTTTTTGTTCATTCTCCATCTCTCCTGTTCTAATTGTTGTTCTTTGTCTGCAAAATGTAATTTGAACATGAAAAAGCCGCAAATCGCCCCTACATGGTATCTAGGAAACGGTTTGCGGCTTCATTGCCGTGGTTGACACACCTCATTGTGAGTCGACTTGGTATGATCACGTTGGAGTGATTTTAATCAAATTATAAAAAAGGATCTGTTTTATGTCAATATACGTAACACAAAATCGCAAAAAAATTAAATATAAGACGAAAAATATAGCATTCATGTATTAAATATTGACATGACATTCACAATTCAGTAATCTTAGATACATATCGGCACAACGATGTGCCGACATTTACGGCAACGGTGCCCTTTTCCATGGAATGGAGAAGGGCTTTTTCTGTCTTATTTTATTCGGAGAATGGGGCTGGTTTAATATGATGAAAAAACTGGTCGTCGTCGGCAACGGTATGGCAGGCATCAAATGTGTGGAGGAAATACTCGTTTTGGAGCCAGAGCGGTTCCAAATTACGATATTTGGTGCAGAGCCCCGTCCCGGGTACAACCGAGTGCTCCTGTCCAAAATGCTTCAGGAGGAGAGCTCATTTAAACATATCGTTACCCATGACTGGGACTGGTATGAAGAGAACGGGGTAAAGTTGTACGCGGGTGAACGCGTCTGTCGTATTGATGTTGCAGCCGGGATGGTGGAAACGGAATCCGGTATGAAAGAACCTTATGACATGCTCATATTGGCAACGGGCTCATTGCCTTTCATGCCGCCCATTCCCGGAGCTCGAAAACAGGGAGTAATCGCTTTTCGTGATGTGAATGATTGTGAAACCATGGCGAGATATGCCAAAACATACCGCAAGGCCACGGTTATCGGAGGGGGGCTGTTAGGACTTGAGGCCGCTCAAGGCCTACTGAATCTAGGGATGGAAACTGAGGTTGTTCATAATGCGCAGTATCTTATGAACCGTCAGCTTGACCGGACGGCGGCTGTGCTTCTGCAGCGAAAGCTGGAGCAACAGGGCATGAGGTTTCATTTGGTGAAGGAAACGGTCAACATCATAGGCCGAAATAGGGCGCATGGATTGATGTTTGCGGACGGAGACAGGTTGGAAACGGATTTGGTGGTGCTGGCGGTTGGTATCCGACCGAATATCGAATTAGCTCAGGACAGCGGTCTGACCGTAAACCGTGCCATTGTCGTGGATGATTATATGCGCACGAGTATTCCCGGTATTTATGCCGTCGGCGAATGTGCTGAGCACCGCGGGATTTCATACGGGCTAGTGGCGCCGCTATATGAGCAGGGCAAAGTGCTGGCAAAAGTCATTTGTGGTCGTGAAACGGCTCCCTATGAAGGGACGGTTCCGTATGCGCAGCTCAAGGTAGCGGGAATCCATGTGTTTTCCGCAGGTGACATTCGTGATGAGGGAAACAAGACGGCAGTCATGGAATATAACGGGATGCTGGAGGTTTATAAAAAAGTGATGATGCACGGCGGTGCTGTCACTGGCGCCATTTTGTTCGGAGATACGGCGGAAAGCACCTCGCTGCTCGGAATGGTACAGCGCGGAGCGCCCGCTACAGAGCTTACATCCCGGGATAACAGCGGAAGCAAAGCGGAGGATGCGGCAGCCGCACTGCCGGAAGAGGAAACGGTATGTGCGTGCAACGGCGTGAGTAAGGGGGCTATTTTGCGAGCGATCACTACGGATAAGCTGAAGACGGTGGAAGAGGTGAAGAGCCGGACCAAAGCATCCGGTTCCTGTGGGGGCTGTCGGCCGCTGGTGGCTGCACTGGTCAAAAATAGTTTGTCCCAATCGACAGTTTCCGGACCTGTAGTTACTCCGACCGCCCAAGAAGTAGTCCCTGTGTGTGGATGTACGCATTACGATCATGATTCGCTTAAAACAGCTATGGTGGACGCAGCCTGTCAGACTCCAGATGAAGTAGTGTCCCGTCTCGGTTGGACTAGACAGCAGGGGTGTGAATTGTGTCGGCCGGCTGTACTTTATTATTTGGAATCCCTTGGGTTGCGCGACAGATCTGCGACAAATCCATTAG
>NZ_WUDQ01000565.1:0-2352 GCF_009827695.1 Paenibacillus sp. OT2-17
TGTGTAAAGATGTATTGTGCAGAAGTGCGGTTCCTGAGGATGTGGAGCCTTTATATCAAATGATTAGCGGCTATGCAGAGCGGGGGATTATGCTGCCACGTTCGAGGGAAGTGCTTACGCGCCAACTGGAGCTGTTTATTGTTGCAGAGGTGGACGGCGAAGTTGTTGGTTGTGGTTCTTTATGCAAATTGGGCGCTGATCTGGTAGAGATTCGCTCCCTTGGCATCTCTGAGGGACACAAAGGTATGGGTATTGGCTCCAAGCTCGTGGAGGGCCTTATTATAGAAGCGCGGCGGCAACGTATTCCTAAAATTATGGCATTGACCTACGAGGTCTCCTTTTTTATAAAAAACGGTTTTGATGTAGTAAGCAAAGAGATTTTCCCTGAAAAGGTATGGACCGACTGCATTCACTGTAGTAAACAAAACAATTGTGATGAAATCGCAGTGTTGAAAGTACTGAACTGACCTATCAATAATGAGGTCAGTTCTTTTTTCATCAGGACCTAATCATGCGTATATTATACAGCCTACATTGTTTAATCCTGATTCATTTCTCATATGTTTTGAGCAACCACCAAATGAATTGATGATGAGGCTCCAGTTCGGAAGGTATTCCATTCAGGCTTCTTATGGGATGGTCCTTATGATAATCAGTATCATTATAAAAGTATGCAGTGCCGTCTAATGGAACTCGGTGTTTATATTTATACAAGGCTACAACATATCTTTCAGACGCTCCGCTTCTGCTTGGACTATATGTATATCCTTCCCAATCGGCTAGTGTTAAATCATCGTAATGTTGTATAGCCGATATACTGTATTTTATTTGCTTGGGAATACTTGGACTAAATTCTTGAGGGTAAAATAAAATGGTATTCCACATGCTTAAAAGTATTGTAGGAATCAAGACCAAGGCATAACATAGGGGTCTTAATTTACGAATTAAATGGATGACTGAAATAATAAGGGCTGCATTGAGGATGAAAACCAATGGCAAAGCAGCTATTCTTCCTAGTCCTGTATACGGAAACAACTTGATTAAAATCTGAAACATACAAATTGTAGGTAAAAGTGCGATCGATGCGTATAAAAGATTGCGGCGATTAGTTCTCAAATTTAATTCCTCCTCAAGGACAAAGAAGCTATAATGGTATGGAGACATAGTCTCGAATTTTTCTATTTTCTGTGTCACTATACATAAATACGGTTTTTATACGCTGGATATTGAGATTTTTCGTGAAAAAGTGTAAACGTTGTGGATTCATTCCAGTAAACTAAACTGTTGTGATAAATCTTGTTTATTGAAAATACTGAACTGACTTGACAATGATCAGGTCGGTTTGGTATTTTTGTATTAACGGTTAGCACTCATCGCGAACGAGTGCTAATGATTCCATTTAACAATCATGCTATTATGGATAAACAACAAGGGGGGATTCGCTTGTTAACCGAACGTCAGAGACTCATTCTGAATGCGATTATTGATGACTACATTCGTTCGGCTGAGCCAGTGGGTTCCCGCAGCATATCCAAAAGGCAGGATGTCGGATTCAGCCCGGCCACGATCCGTAATGAAATGTCGGATTTGGAGGAACAGGGCTATCTGGAGCAACCCCATACTTCAGCGGGACGCATCCCGTCTCATAAAGGTTATCGTTATTATGTGGACCATCTGGTGCCACTGAATACGCTGAAGCCTATGGAAATGCGGGAACTGAAAGCCTTTTACGCCGAAAAGCTGAATGTAATGGAGCAAGTGATCCAGCATGCGTCAGGCATTTTGTCCCATATGACCAATTATACTTCCATCCTGCTTGGGCCGGAGGTTTTTCATACTTCATTGCGTCATTTTCAGCTGCTGCCGCTCAACGAAACGACGGCTGTGGCGATAATCGTGACCAATACCGGTCAGGTGGAGAATAAAACGGTAGATATTCCACCGGGAATTTCGATTTCCGAGATGGAGAAGGTTGTGAATTTACTGAACAGCAAGCTGGTCGGTGTGCCGATTTATCAGCTTAAATCGCGCCTTTACACCGCACTTGGTCAGGAGATGGAGAAGCATGTGTCTCATTTTGAGGACGCTATGAAGGTGCTGGATAAAGCACTGGATAATGAATCGGATCAGCGCTTGTATTTGAGCGGTGCGACGAACATGCTCAATCAACCTGAATTTAAAGATGTAGAAAAGGTTAAACATATTCTCGATCTGCTGGAGGAAACACCAACGCTGCTTAAACTAATGACACCTGTTGCCGGGGCACCTGAAATTCAAGTCCGCATCGGCACTGAAAATGATCATGAGGCGTTTGCCAATTGCAGCCTAATTACTGCTACGTATGCAGTAGAT
>NZ_WUDQ01000566.1:0-2344 GCF_009827695.1 Paenibacillus sp. OT2-17
TGTATGCTCCTTTTGATCAGGCGGCGCTTGCACAAAGCAGGTTGAGTGATGATACATCGCGTTATGGAATGGATTATGGTGACAACAGTGTGTCCACCGCTTCAGGACAGCTCGTTGTTCAAAATACGGACTTGGTACTGCCGGGGTCATTGCCCTTTGCATTGGCTCGTGTGTATAACAGTTCATTGGCAAATAATCAGATTGGTGTGCAGCAAAATGAAGGGTTGTATACAAACATAAGTGCCATCCGCGAGGAAGAAGCAGCTTCTGGTCTAGGGAGAGGCTGGAAATGGGATCTTCCTCATATGCAGAAACAGGATGGTAAACGGTATTTGTATATTCCGGGAACAGGCTCCTATGAACTGAGAGATGATTTGCAGCTTGAAGGATATGCATACAAAGATCTGAAGATCGGAACAGATCAAAGCGCAAGTGTGCAGGGAGTAAGCAGTGCATACAAAATAGCAGTGTTGAATGGAAATGACTATTATCTCGATCAGGACGGTTATTTGATTTTAATCCAGGATGCGTATAAGAATCGAGTGGAATTTGATTATACAAGTTCTGGCGGAGCAAAGCTTATTCGTTCGATTAGAAACAATGATGGCAAAGAACTTGATTTCACTTACAATGCTGGACAGCTTGTTGTTAAAGAGCAAGGCACGGACCATCAGTATACCTATCGTCAAAGTAGTGAGGGAAGCAGCAAGGTGCTGTCAGAAGTACTGGATTCTCTTTCCCGAAGCACAAGCTATACGTATACATTCATGGATGCTCCTTTTAATGTGGTCGTAGATGGTGAAAGAAAGACTGGAGCCCTGCAGCCCAATGAAACCGCGTTGCTTACACGAATTGTACGACCTACTTCATCGATCACAGACATTCGTTATGAAGCCTATAACAAGCAGATAGGCGTGTACGGTACACAAGGCGTGTTCAAGGTGGCTTCACGCGCTGATATGTACAGTACAACTGCCGGCGATCGTTTTTTAAATAAAATTGATTTCGCGTATTCCGGAGAAGATCTAGCCAGTTATGGCAAAAATGCTGAGTGGACGGTGGTTGCCAAAGGGACGCGTACAACAGAAACCTTCCATTTTGGTAAAGTCTTTAGAGGAGATAACACACCAGACAAGCTTGTTCTTAACCGCTATGATCAAGAGGGTGATTCTACCGGCTATCATATAAACTACACCTATAATGAGGCCATAGATTGGAATTTGCCTGTGCAAATGGAAGAGTCCTATACGGAAGGAGGTTCTTCGTCAGAACCTGTAACCACCTCCTATGACTACAATGAATATGGTCTTCCACTAAAAGTATCCCAAAGTACTGGATTGGAGACTGCTCATACGTATAAAACCTCTAGTGAGCCTTTTTTCTGGGTTCAACCTACCCAGACGGTTACTAAAATAAGTGAAGGAAAAACTGGAACGACAGTTCGAACTTATAAAGCAGAGGGCGCATTGTATGAACTGAAAAACTATGAAGGTACAGAGCAAGGGAAGCTTTTATCACATACCTATACTTTTTACAATGCAAAAGGGAATGTAAGTGGTCAGAAAGTTCTTATTGATGACAGAAACTATACGGATGTTTCTATTGATTATAAGTCTCCCTATGGTTCTCAGCTCCCAACAAGGCAGCTTTTGCCTAAAGGTGTTGAGTATACGTATGATTACTATCCGACCGGAGAAATCAAGTCCCAAACAGATGCCAAGCGCAAAACGGAGTCTTATGTGTATGACGCATTGGGGCGTGTAACAAAGGTTACTTATCCGGACGGCACTCAAACTGTCGTGGTGTACAAGGATGATACGAATGATGTCACTGTTACCGGACCCGATGGTGTAAGCGTTGAAAGATTGTATAATCCGTTCGGGCAGATGCTTCAGCAGCAGGTGGATGATGCAATCTATGGTTACGGTTATGATGATCATGGAGATATGGTAGAAAGCACGGATGCCGAACAAGCAACCACTCGCTACGCCTACGATGCTTTTGGACGACCTGTAAAGACGACCTATGCGGATGGAACAACAGATACCGTGGCGTATAATGCAGTGGATCGTACCGTTACTCAGACGGATGCCTCTGGCTACCGTATACGTGAAGTATCGGATGCTCTAGGTCGTGTGACCTCCACACAAGAGGCTGAAAATGGATCATTTCAGCCGCTGGAGTCGTTAGCTTACAATCATGCGGGTATGGTCACTAGCCGGACGGACGGTAACGGTCAACGTATGATCTATGATTACGATGCTCTGGGACAAATGACTTCGGTCACAGATCCATCCGGACAGCAGGTTAGCTATATGTATGATCTAGCCGGAAATTTGAAGAC
>NZ_WUDQ01000567.1:0-2339 GCF_009827695.1 Paenibacillus sp. OT2-17
GTCCGATTACTTTCGTTCCAGCGATCCAGATGCGCCCAAATCTTATTATTTTTTAGATAACGAAATGCGCGTGGCGGTGGCAGAAGACAATGAGATGCTTATGAATCCGGTGAATCCACAGCTAGGTGAGGCCATCCAACGTTGTGCGCCTAATGCATCCCAAGGAACGTGCTCATTCGAGGATGAGGGCAATCTGGTAACGGTCACTGATTATACCCGGATGGATTGGAAGTTGGTCAATATCGTATCTCTTAGCCTGCTTACGGCTGATGTCCGGCAAAATGTTAGATTGTCGCTCTTAATCGGCGTATTGTGCCTTGTTTTTTCCTGGCTGGGCGCTAGCTTTCTATCCAAAATGGTCGTTAGCCCTCTCGAACATCTGACTAGGGCCATGCGAAAAGTAGTAACTGGTGACTTGCAAGCGGTTACGACAGTCCGCACAGAGGATGAGATCGGTACGATTGCTGAAGCGTTTAACTTTATGGTAAGAAGAGTTCGGGAGCTGCTGGATGAGGTAAGGCAGGAACAGAACCGTAAGCGTGAATATGAGCTCGCACTGATAAGCGCCCAAATTAAACCGCATTTTCTGTACAACACTTTGGATACCATTTATGCACTCAATGAGTTAGATCGTAATGATGAGGCTAGAGATACTACAAAAGCGCTAGCAGATTTTTATCGAATGGTGCTGAACAAGGGACGGGAATTAATTACTTTAGAAAAGGAAGCTCAGATTACTGATGATTACCTGACGATTTTGCAAATCCGTTATCCCGATGTGTTTCGCTATGAAGTGGATATCCCTGCCGAGCTTGCAGGTACACCTATCCCGAAGCTCTCGCTTCAGCCGCTTGTCGAGAATTCGATTTACCATGGTCTTAAGAAGAAAGGAACAAAAGGTTTTATCCGTATTTTTGCCTTTAAACAGGGTGATAAGGTGATCGTTCGGGGGGAGGACAACGGTGTGGGAATGGATGAATTCCAAGTTCAGACAATTATGTCCAGACATTTACCGAAAGAAGGAATACGATCAATCGGTACCTACAGTGTTCAGCAACGACTGAGTCTGTATTTTGGCGAGGAGTATGGGATATCCGTTCAAAGTATTCTCGCGGAGGGAACAACTGTTGACCTGTCGTTGCCGATGCTGCCAAAGGGGAGTGAACACCAAGATGTATAAAGTGATGATTGTCGATGATGAGCCGCTGTTCCGAGACTTTCTGCGTATAAAGATAGATTGGGAAAGTCATGGTTTTCGGGTTTGCTGCGAAGCAAGGAACGGACAGGAAGCACTTCAAGAAGCCGAGCGGCATCAGCCGCATCTCGCCCTCGTAGATATCAATATGCCCTTCATTGATGGAATTGAATTAGCCGAGAGGTTGAAAGTCAAGTTCGAACGCATCGTTATTGTATTCATATCTGGACATAACGAATTTGAATACCTACAGAAGGCGGTTCGAACCGGAGTGCAGGATTATTTGTTGAAGCCGTTCAATGCAGAAGAAATGCTCTCGATGTTGGAACGTATTAAGCCGAAACTACCGGTGTTTCTGCAGGAGAGCGAAAGTACCGAGTGGGGTCATGGTAGCGAAGCGTTGCACGGCAGAGCAAGTATGCCTGATTTGGGCCATCTGCGTGATGCAGTCGTGCTAGACCTTCGATTGAAAGACAGTGAAACGTTAGAGGAAGTCCGTAAGGCAATCCAGCAGCTTAGTATATATAAGTGGGGGGATGAATACGCGGACGCGATGCTTATGGGAATCGTATCTCTAGCACTTTCCTTTGCAAGTGAACGCGGCATTCCTTATGATCGGCTATGGGATGAAGGTTTGAACAAGTCTCCTTACGACCGGCTCCGGGAGTTAGATTCCTGGGAGGCTGCTGAAGGATGGATGCTCGCTTTGTACCGCAGGCTGATCCAATTGATGGAGAATATGCACTCTACGAAGGCTTCCAATCTTTTTGCTGCGGCGATCACCTATATCGAGGAGCATTATGCAGACACAGAGTTGTCTGCTGAGCAGGTTTCGTGCGGGGTTTTCGTCGATCCCAGCTATCTGCGGCGCGTCTTCCGCAAGGAGTCCGGCTTCTCCATAGTGGATCATATTACACATATTCGGATGAAGAAGGCTAAGGAGCTCTTACTGAACAGAAATCGGAAGTTGGCGGAAATCGCTGAAAGTGTTGGATACAGTGACCCCAATTATTTCAGCAAATGCTTCAAGAAACGCTTTGGCATGACACCGACTGAATATGAGCAACTCCAAAAAAGGTAGCTCTTGACCTGCGAGGCAGAACAACATCGATTTAAGCCTTGCGGTTTTCCTATACGGAGAACC
>NZ_WUDQ01000568.1:0-2325 GCF_009827695.1 Paenibacillus sp. OT2-17
GCTCGACTCGATCTGGCGTGTAAAATCCGAGTTCTACGGGCTTGAATGTGCGCGCCCCTGGATTCGCAGCGTTATTAGCGGAAACATACACGCCATCCTGTCCCCCTTCCGATCTCAGCGCAGTAGCAGGTACGAACAATACATTTTTGTGTACTCCCAAAATAACGGCCACATTCATAATCATGCCCGTTTTGAGCTTGCCTTTCGGGTCATGAACAGACAATTCCATTAGATACGTCGTCATCCCTTCATCCGTAGAGGCTTCCGGTGAGACGAATTGCACCTTCCCTGGAAATGATTCACCCGGATATGCATTGGTAGTCAACACGGCTGAAAGACCCTTCTTTACTTTGACAATGTCGGTCTGACTTACCTTCACAACCACCTTAAGATCGTTGGAATCCGAGTTATTCATGACAATGAATGGAGCCGTCGGACTGGTCCCTACATCCCCGTTCACCTTCAAGATTACCCCGTCCCAAGGTGCTGTGACCTGAAGCTTGTTCAGTTCATTTTTCTTCTGCTCCAGTTCCGTCGCCTGTCTTCGAACCTCTATCCGTGAGGCTTGAATATTGGATGCATCAGCCGGAACCTGAATTTTGCGAAGCTCTGCCATTGCCGTACGATATCCGATTTCAGCTTCTGAAATGGTGCGACGTTTTTGCGACATGATTTTGCGGAACTGCAGATCCAGACCATCATAGTCCGTCTGTGCTTTATCCAGTGCTTGCTCAGCCTGCTCCAATTCACTGTTGGACACCGCACCGGCATCATGTAAAAACTTTTGGTCTTCATATGCCTTTCGCGCCTGTTCCAACTGCTTTTGGGAAGTTTTCTTCTGACTTTCGGCTTCTTCCAGCTCAAATGATTCTTGCGCTGTATCAATAGCCATTTTGGCCCGAAGTACATTTGTTTTCTGAATTTCAATGTCCTCTGCCTTCGGACCTTTCTCCAATTCAGCCAGCTTGGATTTGGATATTTCCAAAGTATCAGACGCAGTCTGAATTTGCATTTTAATTTCTGAACTGTCCAGAAGAGCCAGCACCTGTCCTTTTTTCACCTTGTCCCCGGCTTTCACATTTACCACTGCCAGCTTGTTATCACCTGCACTCGTGAAGTTTAACTTCACTTCCTTGGACGCTTGCACGGTACCGGACGTGTCCAGCTTCTCACTCACATCGCCGCGCTCTACTTTAAGCGTCTCATCCTGAACCAAAGGTGCCGCCTGCTCCTTGGGCAGACTCAGATATACTGCTGTTCCGCCTCCACCTACAACCAGTAGAACAATTGCAGTCCATATCCACTTTTTTCTCCGTTTTTTCCGTAACTTGATTAAAGCATCATTTAAAACCGTTTCTGCCAACGCCTTTTCCTCCCTATGTGCTCCATGGCTTGTTCAACGTATACTCATTTTGATCCAACTCGATCGCCAGCTCTTCCATTTGCCGTTCAATCTGGTTCACTTTCAACTGATTATTTTTCAATTCCATCTCGATAATTAGACCTCTGTCCCACTTTTTGCGCGATAACTCCAAGGCCTCTTTTGCCGTACGCAAGCTTTCTTCCAGTTGTACATATTTTTTTTGGTTTTCCTTAACCGTGGCATACAAATTACGGAGTGATTCGGCAAAATCCTTTTGACCTTTGTCGAGCTCCTCTTTAGCCGTATCGACATCCATTTTAGCTAGATCATAAGCACCTGCGCCGCTGTTAAAATCGAAGTATCTCACATTAAGTTCCGAAGTTTTGATACTATCCTCCAGCTTCCATAAATTTGGATTCATGTCTGTCAGCTGTTGTATATGTATTTCGATATCCAGCTTCTTCGGTTCCTTGTACACGGGCCGATCAACCAATTCATAGGCTGTTCCGTTAGGTTGTCCCATGAGGAAGTTCAGAGCATCCCTAGATTTTTGCAACGCAATTTTCCCCTGCTCTACTGTTTGCTGAGCCTGGCTTCTGGTCTGTGTACTCTCGTTTTTCGCATACTCAGAAAGCTTGCCGCGTGCAAATTTGGCAAGTGCAATCTTTTCCTCCGCTTGGGCGATTTCAAGCGCTTCCAGATCATTTTTCACCTGATTCTCTGCTATAAACACACTTTGGTAGCTTTTCATCACATTAAAATAAATCTGGTCTTTGGCGAACTGCGCCTGCTTTTTACTGGCTAGATAGGATAACGTAGAGGAACTGTAATTCCTCCATGACGTTTCATCATCAAAAAACTCATCCTCTATAAACGAATCAACAGGTGTATAACCTAGCTCCTTTTCTGCATTTTTCAGTTCGATTCTGCGACGCTCTACATCCCGTTCGGCGGTACGCGTA
>NZ_WUDQ01000569.1:0-2315 GCF_009827695.1 Paenibacillus sp. OT2-17
GGTGGAAAAAACGAAAGAGCAAACGTACCGAATTCCAGAGGAGACATTCATTAAAAGTCCGCGCCTTACATCTGAGGATATTGCTGAAATGCGGCCTGTCGCCCGTGAGATTGTGACAGGGTTGATGAATGATCAAATTACGGATGCCCAGACAGCCCGAGCGAAGGTAGCGGAGCGGGTTAGTACAAGCTCGCTTACCAAGCGTACTTCACGGGAGGTTGTTCAGGAACTTGCAAGGCTTGTGATTACCGCCAACAAGTTTTATGATGATACAGCTACGAAGGACGCCAAGGTACAGGCTCGTGAAGATACACCGACAGTTTACATTAAACAGGGTGAAGTACTCGTCAAGAAGGGTGAGATTATTACCCAGGAAATCTACACACTGCTTGATGAAAATGAATTGCTCAAGGATAAAATCAATTATTGGCCACAATTTGGCCTACTGATGCTGTCTATGATGCTTGCGTTGGGCCTGTTTATGTATATTCGTCAATTCCAATCACGAACACGAAACTTCAAGTATAATAATGCGCAGTTGCTCATGCTAGTATTAATCTTTGCGATTACAGTGGGGGCAATGATGTTAATTTCCATACTGCAGAACAGTGAACGTTCCTATCTCGGCTATCTGGCGCCTATCGCGCTTGGAGCTATGCTCGTAACGCTGTTGCTTGATATGTCGCTGGCTTTCGTATGTGCCGTTATATTCAGTATATTGGCTAGTGTTATTTTGAATGTCCGTCAGGGACAAATTTTTGACTTTAATTTTGGGTTTTTTGCTCTTGTGGTCTGTCTGGCGGCGATTTTCTCTACCCATCGAGCCAGCCAGCGTTCAACACTGTTCAAAGGGGCGATCATGGTATGCCTGTTCGGGGCCCTGTCTGTTTTTTCTCTGGCACTGATTGACCAAGGGAATTGGACTCAAACGACGACGCTCTATGGGGTAGCTTTTGCTTTTGCAGGCGGTCTGATAACAGCAATACTTGTTATTGGGCTAATGCCATTTTTTGAGTCTACCTTTGGTATCTTGTCGGCACTGAAGCTTGTTGAGCTGTCGAATCCCAACCATCCCTTGCTCCGCAAGCTGCTTACGGAGACACCGGGAACGTATCATCATAGTGTAATGGTGGGCAATCTGTCAGAGGCCGCAGCGGAGGCTATAGGAGCAAACGGCTTGTTGTGCCGGGTTGGTTCGTATTATCATGATATTGGTAAAACCAAGAGGCCTTCGTACTTCATTGAAAATCAAAATGGGTTGGAAAATCCACATGATACAATAGAGCCCAAGCTGAGCAAATCCATCATTATCGCCCATGCTCGTGACGGGGTGGAAATGCAATTGGATTACAAGCTACCCAAGCCAATTCGCGATATTGCCGAGCAGCACCACGGAACGACATTCTTACACTATTTTTATCACAAGGCGTTGCGTGAGGCTGAAGAGAGAGGGATGGAGCCTGACTTCACGGAGGATGATTTTCGTTATCCGGGACCGAAGGCTCAGTCTAAAGAGTCTGCTGTGGTGGGAATTGCTGATAGTGTGGAGGCAGCAGTTCGTTCCTTACGGAAGCCGACGGTGGAACAGGTAGAATCCATGATTGAGAAAATTATTAAGAGCCGTCTTGATGATCACCAATTTAACGACTGTGAGCTGACCATGCGGGAGCTTGATATCGTGGCTCAAACCCTCAAGGAAACAGTAATGGGGATTTTCCATTCCCGTATTGAGTATCCAGAGGAAAGGCCCAAGTCTGAAAACGGAAAAGCTTAATATAACTTGTGCACGAAGCACGGTTAGAGCACTAGAATTAAAAGGAGCGGTTGGCATGGGCCTTCAATTAGCTTGGAATAATGAACAAAACGATATGGTAATTAACGAATCCTTGATTACGTTGCTGAACACCTTATTGGAGGAGGCAGGCAAAGTGGAAGGAGTCACAGACGGTGAGGTAGCCCTTACCTTCGTTAATGATGAGCAAATTCATGAGTTGAACAGGGACTATCGGGGAATTGATCGTCCCACCGACGTGTTGTCTTTTGCTATGAAGGAGACACTGGATGAAGAGCTTGAAATTATTTACGAACCGAATGAAGAAACTTCAATGAATGATGTACCGGATGTTCTGGGGGATATTATAATCTCTGTACAGACAGCGCAAGCTCAGAGCGAAGAATACGGACATTCGATTGAGCGTGAAATCGGTTTTTTGTTTGTTCACGGCTTTCTGCATCTGTTAGGCTATGATCATCAGGATGATGTGAGTGAAGCTGAAATGATGGGCAAACAGGAAGCTGTACTGGCTCAAGCGGGG
>NZ_WUDQ01000056.1:0-17072 GCF_009827695.1 Paenibacillus sp. OT2-17
CATCGCTTCGCGTAGTACCAGATGATAATCTTTCCCCCAGGCTGAACGTGCCAAAATACCACGGTACTTCCCCTTGTCCGACTTCGGCGGGTCCTTCATTTTAGAAGGGTACGCCACCGCAATAGCAATCAGAGATGCAGGCTGTGAGCCATACAGCTCCGGGTAGATCCGCTTATCAATATCTGGCTCCTCAAAGCCGGATTCATAGCCTTTCGCACGATGCTCTTCCAATATAGCTTTCAGAGACAGAAAGGGGTCGGCGGATGCGAACCCGATGGAGTCGATACCCAGCCCTGGAGCTGCCTCAATAATTTCCTGCTTGAGCGAAGCCCAAGTCGAAGCGGTTCCGGCAGCCGCCTGAGTCAATCCGCGTTGCATCCGATACTCACCTCTCTTCCACTTTTCATCATTACAGATATGAGGATTTGCAAAATTCTCATATCTCAAATTTCAACAGAAAACAGCAGCAGATGCTACCGTAAATTTTTAACAGCACTGGTCGCCAGAAAATCACAGCGATTATTCAGTTCATTGTCACTGTGCCCCTTAACCTTCACATATTCAACCTCATGCTTACCCATCAGTTCCCACAATTCTTCCCATAGTTCCTTGTTTTCCACTGGCTGGTTTTTACTGTTGCGCCAGCCATTACGAAGCCAATTCTTAATCCAGCCCTGTTTGAAGCAATTGACGACATAGGCAGAGTCACTGTGTACTTTCACATGGCAAGGCTCCTTGAGCAGCTTTAGCGCTTCAATCACGGACTTGATCTCCATACGGTTGTTTGTCGTCATTTTCTCGGCACCTGACAGCTCTTTACGATGTTCCCCATACAGCAAAACAACCCCCCAGCCCCCAGGACCCGGATTTCCCGAACAAGCACCGTCGGTATATACCATCACTTCTTTCATCATCCTCTTCCTTTCCTCATCGGTAACCGCCTGCTCCGTCATGGTCCAGATCGGTTCGGACGTGTTCCGCATTAATTTCAGACTTTAGTTGCTCTATAGCCATTTCCACTCAGATATCGGCCAAAATATAAATTCTGCACGTCCCAGTAAATCTTGAGATTTAATGCTGCCAAAATAGCGGCTATCCTTGCTTGCTGCAGTATGGCGATTATCTCCCATGACAAAAAAGTGCTCCGGCTCCACCGTAAAAGGACCATAATCACCATCCTCCACGTCAGAGTTGGTGTAGGGTTCATTTAGCAGTTCACCGTTCACATACAAATGATTATGTTCAACTCGGATTACATCTCCGGGAATACCTATGACTCTTTTCACTAAAAATCTTGGGCTCGACAGCTTGGAATCGGGATCTTTTAAAATCACAATGTCCCCCCTGCCCGGATCATGAAAATTATAAACCAGCTTGTTGACGAATAAATGCTGGCTTTCCATTAGCGTCGGCTGCATCGAATGTCCTCTGACCGTGGACAAGTTAAATACAAACAGGTTCAGAAGCAGCAAGACGACCATGGCAATCAGAAGGGTGACTAACCAATCGCGTATGTAACCAGAGCGACCTGCTGGTTTGGACGTTTCCGGCGAGGGAAGCGGGCCTGGCGAAGGAGCCAAAGCGTCCATAATTAAACCTCCTCAACCCTGTTATAAATAGAAAAGCATATCCCGTACCCGATTGCAACGGTTACTCAGATATGCTCTAAATGTAAATATTATACTTAATGTTATTCAATTCTCTTTATTTCGATTCCCGATTAATGAGGAGCCAAAATACTCAGCTTCTGAAAAGCCTGTAAAATCTGGCTTGCTCCATAGCCCATCGCTTCGTACAAAGGCATGGCCGCACTGTTATGCTTGTCCCCTGCTACCCAAATACGGCTAACCTTACGTTGCTGAAAACGCTGCTCCATGGACTCCACAAGCGATTTGCCGATTCCCATCCGACGACGATCCGGGTGAATAGCGATACGATAGTAACAACCATCATTCTGATCGATCGTGCCGATCAAAGCACCCACGATCTCTCCCTCTTCTTCTGCAACGATGATCAAACCGGAATCCCACGAAAGCTGACGGGCAAATGCTTTCACCGTCTCTTTGTAGCACTCCTCTGACAAGGCAATTTGCATGAGTTCCGTTACTGAGTTCACATCACTTAATTGAAAGGAACGAACGTGCATAAGTAATATCTCCCTTTTCGTAAGCATAATAAAAAAATTGAGACAGCACCGTCATTTTTACATAAATCCTTAAATTTCTTATCATGGTGTTAATCACAAGGCATTATGATAAAAATGCATACGATCTGCTATATATGAAATGAAGAACAGGAAAAGGGTGTATGCCCTCAAGTTCGTCATGTCATAGACATGACAGATTATAGCAGACGACAAAAAAGCCGAAATTTCTGCTTCCTTGACCATTAAACCATACTTTTTGACGGAATACATCCCTTTTTCTCATGTAAGCGCTGTATATAAAGCGTTTACATTTTAAAGTTCACAATTTACCTCTTATTACCTATGTATTGTGTATTCCAATCGGGTTTTTGGACATGCTAGCTACCAGGCCGTATTGCCCAGTTTGCTATTTTACAAACAAAAATGTTGATAAAATAGGCTGAATGCGGTTTAATATAACTATCGAGGGTATTATTACATAGGAACACTTACCCAACCATATAACCAGGAGGGATTTTACTATGGCATTTCAATTACCAGAACTTCCTTACGCAAAAGACGCACTGGAACCGCACATTGATGCACTGACAGTAGAAATTCACCATGATCGTCACCATAACACATATGTAACGAACTTAAACGCAGCTCTGGAGAGCGCTCCTGAACTGCAAAGCAAAAGCCTGGAGGATCTGATCTCCAATCTGGACAGCGTTCCTGAAAGCATCCGCACTGCGGTTCGCAACAACGGTGGTGGACACCACAACCACAGCCTGTTCTGGGAAGTTATCGGTCCTAACGGCGGTGGACAACCGACAGGTGCTATTGCGGAAGCAATCAGCAACGAGCTGGGCGGCTACGACAAATTTAAAGAAGACTTCACTAGAGCAGCTACAACACGTTTTGGTAGCGGCTGGGCTTGGTTGGTTGTCGGCAAAGACGGCAAACTGGCGATCACTAGCACTCCAAACCAGGATAGCCCGCTGTCCGAAGGTCTGACTCCGGTACTTGGACTGGACGTTTGGGAGCATGCTTACTACCTGAAATATCAAAACAAACGCCCAGACTACATTGCAGCATTCTACAATGTAATCAACTGGGATGAAGTAAACAAACGTTACGTGGCTGCAAAGAAATAAGCCAGTAACAACATCTCTATCCTATAATAAAGGGCTGTCTCAAAAGTAGATTTTCTACGAATGAGACAGCCCTTTTGGCATTCCATGGTAAACTGGTGGAGATGATTCTCAAATACAGCTCTGGAGGTTGATGGATGCAGACTTTTTTTCGTTACAACTGGATGATTCGGGAACAATGGTACCGCTGGTGTGAAGAGGTGTCGCAGGAGGAATTACTGAAACAACGCGTCGGCGGAGTCGGCAGCATTCTAAAGACACTCTTTCATATCGTTGATGTGGAGTGGAGCTGGATTCAAACGATTCAGGGCAAACCCGACTTTCAGGAGGACTTCTCTCTGTATGATACGCTCGACAAAGTCCGTGAGCTGGATGCAAAGTTTCGACTCGATGTCGAGCCGTTCGTGCTCGCCTGGCATGATGGTCTGGAACGGAAAAGGTTTGAAGATCACCTCCCGGACGGCAGGATTGTAATTGATGCCTGGGGCGAGGTGATGCGTCATGTCATCGCCCACCAAATCCACCATATTGGGCAGTTGTCCATATGGTCTCGGGAGCTAGGCAAGCCTCCGGTTTCGGCCAATGTAATCGGCAAAGGGCTGATTGAAAGCGATGGTGGCATCGATTAGCTTTAACGAACATACAAGTATATTCATGTGACTCAGAGCCGTCCTCGGTCTTTTTTAACGACTGAGGACGGCTCTTTTACTTTTTCACTCTCTTGTCCATTCCACGCATATTCTCTTCTTTTAACCGTTTTCATAAAGCCTGATTGTAACTGATTAAGTTATTCAACTTATCAATACTCTCTTGGTTCAGAGTGTTGACCTCTTGCTCTTGATAGCACCGTAAGCCAATGTAAATAATGCTCCACATAACAGGGCAATAAGATGAGCGATGAGATAATTCATATGACCATGGTTCTCTGACGCTGCAATTGCAAAGCCAGGAAGAGCCGTGGTTCCGAATCCTATGGCTGTCAGCTTGCTTAAATATACATATGCTCCCGCAATCATTCCTCCAAGGCATCCAGCAATCAGGGGGAACTTATACTTTAAAGTGACCCCGAAGATCGCTGGTTCGGAGATTCCAAAAAGTACAGACCCGAATGCAGAGTAACCCATTTCTTTAACCTTGGTGTCTTTGCGATTCAAAAGAATATACCCCAAAACGGCGCCCCCTTGAGCCATCAAAGCTACTGATGCCAATGGGTTGATAAAATTTCTGCCTGTATCGGTTAACAGCTGCGCTTCTACCGCACCCATAACATGATGTAAGCCTGTAATAACAATGATCTGCTGAATGCCTGCAAAAAACATAAAACCGAATATCCCAAGGTTTTGCGTCATCCAAAGCAGCGAAACGGTGACCAGACTGGCTAGCTCTCGCCCAAGAGGGCCGATAATCGTAAACAATAGCAGGGAAGAAATAAAGACCGTCAGCAACGGAGCCAAAAATAGTTTAATCATGTCTGGAACCTTTTTGTTAAAAAACTGATCCAACTTGGCTACCACATATCCCATCATTAGAGCAATAATAATACCGCCCTGAAATCCAACCAACTGTACGGGAAGGCCGAAAAGACTGATCGATTCCGGATTTTGACTCCCTTTAGCTACCTCAAAAGCATCTGCCAGTGCCGGATGAAGCATAATCGCACCCAGCACAAGCCCCAGAATAGGACGACCGCCGTATCTCTTGGTTGCGGAATAAACAACAAGCAGCGGCAGGATTGTAAAAATACCCGTGGAAACGATTTGAACGAAGCGATTGATCCCTTGAAAAATTGGATACATCTCCACAATTGACTTAGGACCGAATAACCCCTTCTGACCTAACAGCCCGGTTATCCCCATTAACAATGCGGCAGCAAGAATTCCCGGCATGATCTCAATGAAGACATCTGACAGCGATTTAATGGCCTTTTGAAAAGGATTTTGCTTTTGTGCGGACTTCGATTTGACATCGCTTAATGACATATCTTCTGTTCCGGTCAGTTTGGAGAACACGGCATAGATGTTATTGACCAACCCTGCTCCAAAAATGATCTGCAGTTGGTCCCCCGCTATGAAAACGCCTTTAACCAGATCAATATCTTCAATCTTTTTTAATTCCGCTTTTTCATTGTCCTCAAGTACAATTCTTAATCTTGTGGCACAATGGGCCACACCGATAATGTTCTCTTCACCACCGATATATTTTA
Source organism: Paenibacillus sp. OT2-17 (assembly GCF_009827695.1). Taxonomy (NCBI): domain Bacteria; kingdom Bacillati; phylum Bacillota; class Bacilli; order Caryophanales; family Paenibacillaceae; genus Paenibacillus; species Paenibacillus sp. OT2-17. The sequence goes on from NZ_WUDQ01000056.1 coordinate 5,483, forward strand.
AAATTTCTTGAGAAATTTGCTTATACTGCTTTTCTTTTGCTTCCATCTAGTAAAACCTCCTCTAGCTGAGTCAGATGTCTTCTTTAACAAATCTCCAGAACATGCCTAAAAAGTCCTGCTTCACCCTGGCAAGCGTTATGCCGACATGCATTAATTCATCACCGCCGAACAGCTCACCGGTTTCTACATTTCTATAAACGTAGTCTGGATTCAGACCTTTGAATTTTAATGTTTTAATCGCGGCAGCAGGTTGGGATAAAATCTTGAAATAGCTGGCCGCCATTTCCATTTGATCCTCTGATACAAAGCTCCATGCGGCTTCATTTTCATCAAACGGATTAATTATTCTGTAAAACTTCCCAAATTGAATGAGCGATCTCATTTCTTTATATAGAGCTATCTGTTTTTTTACTATTTCTTTTTCCTCAACGGTTAATGTCGTCAAATCTAGCTCATATCCAAAATTCCCGGCCATGGCGACATAACCTCTTGTCTCCAAGGGAGTTATTCTGCCCACTTGATGGTTGGGTACTGTGGAGACGTGTGCCCCCATGGTAATTGGAGGGTAGACAAGACTTGTTCCCCATTGAATTTTCAGTCGGCAAATGGCATCCGTATTGTCACTCGTCCAGGTCTGAGGCATGTAATAGAGCATACCGGCATCAAAACGGCCTCCTCCACTAGAACAGCTCTCGAATAAGACATGGGGAAATCTTGATGTAAGCTCTTCCATAACACTATAGAGTCCCAGGATATAACGATGTGCAGTCTCCCTCTGTCTCTCAGGTGGCAAGGCTGCCGAACCCACATCCGTCATGTGACGATTCATGTCCCATTTTACATAAGTAATTGGAACGTCCGATAAAATATCGGAAACCGACTTAATAATGTACTCACACACTTCCTTCCTCGATAAATCCAACATCAGTTGATTTCTTCCCAACGTATACGGACGATCAGGGACATGGATACACCAATCTGAATGCTTTCTGTATAAATCGCTGTCTATGGATACCATTTCAGGTTCAAACCACAAACCAAACTCCATACCCAGATTTCGTATGCGGTTTGCAAGATCCGGCAATCCATCTGGAAGTTTGCGACGATCCACCACCCAATCGCCTAATGAAGTATTGTCATCATCCCGTTTTCCAAACCACCCATCATCCAGTACAAACAACTCCACTCCTACACTTTGAGCCTCCTTCGCCAACTGCTCAATCTTGTCGGCATCAAAGTTAAAGTAGGTGGCTTCCCAGTTATTAATCAGGATCGGCCGCTCCTTGTCACGAAAAGGCCCACGACATAATCTGCTCCTGTATAATTCATGATAAATTCTCGACATGCCGCCCAATCCATTTTCGGTGTATACCATGACCACTTCTGGCGTTTCGAAGGATTCCTCCGGTTCAAGCAGCCATGTAAAATCAAAAGGATTAATCCCCATCGTGACTCTTGTGTTCCGATAGGAATCTACCTGAGTCTGGGCCGTAAAGTTCCCGCTGTACACCAGATTAAAGGCGTACACTTCACCCTGTTCTTCATCTGTTCCTTCTCTTACAAGTGCCATAAAGGGTGCCTGTTGAGGGCTGCTGGCTCCACGGCAGCTGTCTACCATTTGAATTCCGGGTAAAATTTTTCGCCTTGCTATATTTTTTTCATTATTATGCGCACCGTACAAGGTAATTAGTTCGTATTCATCATCACGAAAATCCACACTAGCACTTAACGCTTTAAGCAGTTTTAGCTGCTGCTGACCTTCATTATCGAACCGGACTGAACGGGTGATGACATCCCACTTTTGATATAGGCTATAGGATAGTACAACCTTTACATCAATTAATGGGTCTTCAAGGACGATTTCTAGAGTTTCTACTTCGCCATCATCCTCTGCATAAGTAGAAGGAAGCCCTTTCAATTTTGACTTGCCTTGGTAAACCTGATGTTCTTTATACCGAAAGTCTGTCACGGTAGAACCATTCTCCAATTGAAGCTGATACGCAGGAATCCTGAAATCACTATTTCCAAATGACGGATATTCTTGTGGGATGGTATCCAGTGAAAAGGCTCGATCCTCACCATCCGGATTGGGTGAAAATCCTCTATCCATAAAGATGATCTTATTGCTTCCCCGATAGTTCTGAATTTTCTTTCCCCAATACAGATGGGCTAAATAACCATCTCGTATAACCTGCATGACATAACTCGTATTGCTGCCTTGTAAATGGAATAAAAGATTCTCTTTATCGATGTGTATAGTCATAGCAACCCCCTTATAGCCCCAATAGTACGTTTTTTCAAAATTATAAATTATGTTGTTTACTTATTGTTTACATCCTAATAATAATTGAATAGTTTAAATAATTGTATGGAATAATGTAGACTCTATATGAAACGGTGTGATAATATGCAGAGATGAATTAAGGGGTGAAAACAAATGAGTTCACACTTTTCCAATCATTCCTATAACAACCTGGATCTCAATTTATACACATGTGGCAAAGAAAGCTGTACCAGCAAACACTCTTATGGTCCAGCCATTCGAAGCGGGTATATGGTGCATTATATTTTAAAAGGAAAAGGGATCTTTAAAGTCAACGATAAAATCTATCATTTGGAGAAAAACGATGCTTTCTTCATTGAGCCGAAGGTTTTAATTTACTACGAAGCGGACGAAGTCGACCCATGGGAATATGCCTGGATTGGTTTTAATGGGGTGCAAGCAAAAGAATATCTAAGCCGGACCTGTATCAATAGGGACAATCCCATTTTCCGGTTTGAAGCAGAGGGTAGCCTTGCCCGCTGTATGGAGAGCATCGTCGTTTCTTCTACACTGAAATCCAACAAAGACCTGCTGCTTGCATCCAAGCTATATGAATTTCTGTATTTGATGTTTGAACATTACCCTAATCAGGAAGTCAACCATGAAGTAAGACAGCAGCGGTATATTAAAGAAGCGCTTCTCTTCATTCAGCAAAACTATTCACACTTCATTACCGTAAGTGACATTGCCAAGTACATTTCAATTGACCGTTCGTATTTGCATCGTTTATTTAAACAGCAACTAAATAAGTCACCGCAGGAATTTTTATTACATTTGAGGATTGAAAAATCGTGCTCCCTATTAAGAAATACTTCCCTTAAAATCGGAGATATTGCGCGGTCTGTAGGGTATAAAGATGTACTCCTATTCTCCAAAATGTTCAAAACGGTCAACAAGGTGACTCCATCCGAATACCGAAAAAATCCCCCAAAATAACACGCTTCGTTCGCAATTAAATTAGGCATATTCATTCCAAAAACAGAAAAATAGCGGCAGCATGGATCAACCTCATGTCCATACTGCCGCTATTGTCAAAAGAAAATAAAGTTCTAGACTGAAAAATAAAGTATTAGACTGACGTTGCTTCATTAAGCTAACGGGCAGGATAGTTTAAAGCTTTCGATAAATCGTATGGCCTTACGAAAGACAATAAAAGCGCAGCTCATGATTGGAAAAGACCGTTTAAAAGAGCACCACCAATTCCACTGGCAATTATGCAAATTTATTAGCATTAGCGCTGCGCCACTAGGCGTACTCGTCCCATTGGGCACTGCGGAACTCATGCTGGTTGCTATACAAGAAGCGCGTGCCAATTGCGACGAGCCGTTCGCTCTATATCATTCAGCGGTTACTTTGTATATTTGGTGCAGCAGGTCGTATCCCATGCCGTCAGCCAATATGTGCACCCTGAGAACACATAATCGTCCTTTAAGTATGGCCAGATGAGATTCCCAGCAAACGCAAAGCGAGTTTCAAGCAGTGGCGTTCTTCGTGTATTCGGTCAAATAATACACGGGGAATGGGAAAGTCATTTTTTCAACTATAAACAGTTGCCTGAAAGGGCAGAGAGGATTTCCTGTGTTGTCCGGGTACGCCCGATGCGTGGAAAAATGAAATTTTTTACGTAATCATGCCCGGTTTCGGAAAATCCAGTCATAGCATCAATCGCCAAAATCAGCTGATACCCATGCATAAACGCCTCCCGCGCAGTCGTATCAACGCCCAACTCAGTAGCGATGCCGCATAAGACGATGGTATCAATTCCCCGGCGGCGCAACTGAAGGTCGAGCTCCGTTCCGTAAAAAGCCCCCCATTGCTTCTTCGTGATGATATGGTCTGTCTCGGTGACCCGCATTTCCGGGACGATTTGATCCCATCCTTCAGGCAGATTCAGGGGTGGTCCAGGCGAATCCAACTTAGGACGCGGGATATCCTTCAAATCTTTACTAGATACCCGGACCAGTGCAACCATTGAGCTTTGCTCACGGAAAGTATCTGCCAAGGCTGCGGCGTTAGACACTACCTGCTCAGCAGAATAAGGGGCGTATTGATTTCCTATCCACTTTTGCAAGTCAATAACAACCAACGCTGTTTTTTGTGGATCCCATAATCGTTCCATTCTGTATGTTCTCCTCATCTCTTCGATTTGACCGTATGTTTAATTACGCGAACATATAGTCATTTGACTTCATGTTTCGTATTTTGTACTATCATTCATGAATAGTCAAGGGGGAGATTTTTCTTATGAGTGTGACAAGGGAAGAGGTTTTAAAATCGGCGATGAAGCTTTTTAAGGAACATGGGTTTCTTTCGACGACGATACAGGATATTGCCGAGGATTGCGGTATTGCCAAAGGATCAGTCTATAAATATTTCCCTTCCAAGGAAGACCTCTTCAGCGAGGTGTTTGATCAATGCCATAACGCCTATTTTGATCAAGTCGATGAACTGAAACGCTTTCCCGAACTCTCGCCAGAAGAGCAGTTTCTGCAGCAGATCATTCTGCGATTCCGTTATTTTATGGAATACAAGCATATTCTGGTCGAATTCACGGAGCTCCCCATCCAACAGGATCCCAAGTTCCAGCCGCTTAGACACAAGGTTAGAGGGCGGCTCATCCGATGGCATAAAGAGTGCTTGATACAGGTTTATGGCGAAGAAATTTATCCGTTCCTGTGGGATTTGGTTTCCATCTATCGTGCGATTCTGAAGGAGTACTTATTTTGGATCGTTTATGAAGAAAAGTCTCTATCGCTTGAGGAAACGGCAAGGTTCATTTTGGATAAGCTCAATGTGCTCGTTAAGCATATGATGGCCTCTAACCTGAAGCCTCTGCTGAAACAGGCTTCGTTCGAGAGGTATTTAAGCTGGGGGCTCGAGGACCGCCAAGGGGAGAGAGAGCAGTTCCTTACCGAGCTGTTCCGGGAGATGGATTCGGCCCTTAATGTTCTTCCATCCGGCGCAAAACATCGTTCGGAGTTGAAAGAGGTTTACCATTTTATCCAGAACGAAACTCGTAAAGCGGAACCGAACTTCCCGTTGCTGCAAGCTTCGCTCTACTTTTTGGAGAGAGAGAAAGAGCTTAAAAGTCAGGTCATCCAGTTAAGGAATATTATTTATTCAGGTAGGGGGAGATAGCTTGTTATGTGAAATCAAATCTAACCCCATCGGGGACAAGAGTGAAGACTCTAGGGGTGGAGAGAACAATACGCGAGAAAGGTACGTCTAATGTTGTTACGGTTAGCGAGCATTCCGCTAACGGGAAACGTTAGTTCAATGGAAACAGCGACAGTCTCGTACTTTATTTTCTCGTCCTTGGTTGTCACTGTTTCCATTTTCTAGGCTCAGTCTAATACTTTATTTTTTGCTGACAGCTATTCAATTAACATCAGTTCTCTTTTTGCTTCGTATAATACTCGGTGATCAGATCAAGGAACACCTTGGGAAACGCCAAGGTGGCCATATCTGCCTCGCTGATCCAGCGGTACCCCGCTGGCAGCACATTGCGCGCGTGCTCCGCCTGCTCAGCCAGCGTAATCAATGCACCCGGCTTCGCTCCGGTGCTGTAGCTGGCCCGCTGTTCGGCAGCCAGCGGATATCCTCCCGCCTCCCCGGCAGGGGCGGCGACCTCTTCACACTGGAACACACGCAGGTTCCAGTGAATGTGGCTGAACGTGTGCTCCGCCTCACGTACAAACCGCACCGGGCGCGCAAGCACGCCCTCTGCCAGCAAATGAGCCGCCAGATGGTCCATGGCGGGCTCATCCGGCACCGGGCCGTTGTAGCCCTCCGGCCCGGCAAGCTCATGCGGCAGCTCCCACATGCGGGCCAACAGGCCCTTGGCCGGGCGCTGCCGTACGAGCAAGCGGCCGGCGTTCGCTCCGCTGCCCTCGATGAGAGCAACGGAGCGCGGCTCCAGCCGCGGCGGCTTCGCCTTGGTCTTGACTGGCAGTGTCTCCTCGCGACCTGCCAACCTGCCCGAGCAATGCTCCATGACTGGGCAGGTCAGACAATGAGGCGACTTCGGCGTGCAGACCAGCGCCCCCAGCTCCATCAGAGCCTGATTAAAATCAGAGGCTCTTCCTTCGGGAATCAGCTCCCGTACCAGACTTTCCATATGCGCCCGCGTGCTACCCTTCATAATATCCTCTTCAATGAGAAAATAACGCGACAGCACACGCATCACATTCCCGTCCACAGCAGGCTCTGGTCGGTTAAAGGCGATACTCATAATCGCACCCGTCGTATATGGGCCTACTCCTTTCAGTGCAGCGACAGCTTGTGTATCATCCGGTACCTGCCCGCCGTGAAGCTCAACTACTTGTTTTGCCGCAGTTTGCAAATTCCGGGCCCGCGAATAATAACCCAGCCCTTCCCACAGCTTAAGCACATCCTCTTCGGGTGCTTCCGCCAGCGCTTCAATTGTAGGAAAACGTGCAATAAAGCGGTTAAAATACGGAATGACCGTATCCACACGCGTCTGCTGAAGCATAATTTCCGAGATCCAGATATAAAAAGGATTCCGATGGCGGCGCCACGGCAAATCGCGTTTGTTACGTGTATACCAATTCAACAGTTCAAAGCTGAAATAACGCTTTTGTTCCAATGTATTTGTAGTCATCACATCACATCTCCTTATATTCGACAATCACAAAAGCAGAGGCAATGTTAGGCTGATGTGTAATACTCAAGTGAATGCTGTAATTCGAGTCACCTGTAGACGGCAACCTCAGTCTATCCCACGCGGATGAAGACAAATAAACTACTGGCTTCCCCCCAGGTTCCGGTAAAATATCCATATCGCCGAACCCGATGATTTGCCCAATTCCGCAACCGAAGGCTTTCGTTATCGCTTCCTTTGCGGCAAAGCGCCCTGCTACGAACTCCGCTAGTCTACCCTTGCGTTCCACAGCAAGCTCACGTTCTGCCGGGGTCAGCACCCGATTCAAAAACGCGTCTGCATATTTACCTGCCAAAATATCAGCCATACGGCTTATTTCCAGCACATCATGTCCAATTCCGTAGATCATTTGGGTATTCCCCGTCCTTTTTACTTTACTGGATCTATTGTAACAGTGCGTCCACACCCTGGCGAGTCACAAAGGCGTAAAAACGGCACCAAAATATGTTAAAATAAGAAAGGCTATAGGTGAATGTTTTGAAATTCAGCTGATATGCCCATTTAAAAAAATTCCCGTAGAAAGGAAGGATTGGATGTCAGAAACCATTATTGTTGAAGCAGGTACCGAAGCAGGAACAGATGCGGTGATCCGGGCTTCCTGGTTTCCCGCTAAAAATACAGCCAAAAGCCTGCTCATCATCGCTCACGGCTACAAAGGATTTAAGGATTGGGGCATGTTCCCCTATATAGCAGAAGCATTGAGTACGGATAACCATGTTGTGACCTTCAACTTTTCACATAATGGCATAGGTGAGGATCTAGAGAATTTTACCGAGCTGGAAAAGTTCGCACGCAACACCTATAGCCGCGAACAAGAGGATTTGGAACTATTGCTATCCAATCTGAGAGCACGTCATGAGTTCAGAGAATTGCCGTTGTTTCTGTTAGGACATAGCCGAGGCGCGGGGAGCTGCTTTGTATATGCTCTAGATCATCCCGGTGAGATTGCTGGCGTCATTTCATGGAATGGCGTGACAGATCTTGATCTGTTTACTTTACCGCAAAAAGAAGAAATGCGCGCCAAGGGGCGCAGCTATGTGGAAAACGCCAGAACCGGACAACAGCTTCCGCTGGATGCTGTCATTCTGGAAGACCTGGAACAAAATCGCCAGCGTTTTGCCATTGTAGACAGACTTGCCAACAGCCAGCTCCCAGCTGTACTGATCCAGGGAACCGAAGATTCCAAACGTCTACGGGAAGGCTCTGCCCTGCTCACTTCCGTTCGTCCCGACATCGAATGGGTACAAATTCAAGGCGGCACTCATACCTTTAATACCGTTCATCCATTCCAGGGAGGCAGTCTTCCACTCGATCAGGCGATTACCGAAACCCGCCGCTTCATTGAGTGGATCGCCAATTAATTATTGCCCCTTCAATACAAACGGCGATCCGCCGGGCGGATCGCCGCATTTATTTACTTCAGGATTTTGCAAAATTCGATTCCAGTCGCTCCAAGTGCAATATATAGACGAACTAGACCATTTCGATCTATATATTGTTTATTGAAAATCGCTTATTGGATTTTTGCAAAATCCTCACTTGAGCATTTTACAATTCCATAATGATTAATGCTTACACTCCTGGGATGCTTGTCCGCTTATGCGCTGTACGTGTAAAGAAGCTTTCCAGCTTTTCGCGTGCCGCCGGGTCAATTTCCTTGCCTTCTAGGTAGTCGCTGTTTGCTTCGTAGGAGATCCCCAGTTCTTTTTCATCCGTCTGGCCTTCCCACAATCCTGCTGTAGGCGCTTTGTCCAAAATGGCCTGCGGAACTCCGAGATAGCTGGCCAGCAAGCGCACCTGACGTTTGTTAAGCGTGCTAAGTGGCGTAATATCGACCGCTCCATCGCCCCATTTGGTATAAAAGCCTGTGATGGCTTCTGAAGCGTGATCTGTGCCAACGACGAGCAGATTCAGCTCATTCGCGAGTGCGTACTGAACCACCATACGTGTTCTTGCCTTTACATTCCCTCTCACTTGCGGAGTAATGGAGCGCTCCAGACCGATATCCTTTAACGTATGCTCCACTTCCACGGCAACCTTGTCCACGGCTTCCTTGATGTTCGTTTCCCCAGCATATTTCAGGTCGAACGCTTTGGATACCGCGTAGCTATGCTCGATATCTTCCTGTTGGCCATATGGCTGGAATACACCCAGCGTTTTGTATTCGTCCCCTTGCTCCTGCGTCAATTCATCTGTAGCCCGCTTGCACAAAGCGGCTGCTACGGCACTGTCAATCCCGCCACTGATGGCGATCAACAGCCCTTTGCTTCCCGTTTTCGTTACATACGACTTGAGGAAATCCACACGCTTGCGGACCTCCGCTTCTACGTTAATCGTAGGTTGTACTCCCAATTCAGCAATAATCTGTTCCTGCAAACTCATCAGATAAGCACCTCTTTTTTAGGAATTTCCTTCACAAGCCAACATGCAAAAGCCCCGGCAAGTTTCGCAGGCGAAAAATGCGGGGCATAGCTTGAGCAGTCTTACCGGCAAAAACGATCAAATGCACTGGTCAAATCAGCAGCGATCTGATCTGCCGAACGATCCTCCACCTGATGACGCTCGATGAAGTGAACCAGCTCGCCGTCTTTCAACAGCGCGATAGAAGGGGAAGACGGTGGGTAAGGCGCGAAAAATTCGCGAGCCTTTGCTGTTGCTTCCTTGTCCTGTCCGGCAAAAACCGAATACAGATGATCTGGCGTAAGATCATGCTTCAGTGCTTCAGCCACACCTGGGCGGCACTGGCCTGCGGCACAACCACATACCGAGTTCACAACAACCAGCACTGTACCTTTAGCATTAGGCAGCTTGGCCTCCACATCTTCAGAAGTACGCAGTTCCTGAATCCCAAGATTCGTCAGTTCATCGCGCATTGGCTGAACTGAATCTCTCATATATTGATCGAAAGACATAGACATATTCTTTCACTCCTTTTCCAAAAATCATGTATACTACGTTTCTAATTTCATCCTTTGCCGTAGTAAAGGCATGGACATCTAAACTTCATTATACAATCTTTTTCACGTAATTTGCAAAAATCCGGCTATATATTTGCACGATTATTTCTGTATCGAATTCATGACAGGAAACTCAGAATGATCCCGGTAAGTCGGAACGGTTCTGCGCAATCGAACTCTAAACTGCGTGCCCATTCCCTCCACCGAATCTACGGCAATTGTACCGTGATGACGCTCCACTATACTTTGACATAAGGCCAGACCCAGACCTGTACCTTTCGTTTTGGTCGTGTAAAAAGGTTGGAACAGCTTTTCAAGCTGCTTTTGCGGAATTCCCGGACCTGTATCCTTTACTTCCATTTCCACGAAATCCCCTTCCTCATGAGTCGAAATGGTCAGCACTCCCTTTTCCCCCATAGCTTCCATCGCATTACGCGATAAATTAAGCAGCAATTGCTTCATTTCCTTAGGGTTCAAATGCAGCATCGTCACATGATCCTCTAACTTTAGCTCAATCGTCTGTCCCCTCAGATTCGCATCTGCCCACAATAAAGGCGTCAGTTCGCGAATAATATCATGCAGATGACATTGCTCCTTCTCGACAATTCGATTCTGGGCCAGTGAAAGAAAATCGTTAATAATCCCGTTCGCCCGGTCAAGTTCCTCCATCACAATGCGGTAATAATGGTTGAGGGATTCTGGGCTTTTCTCACGCATAAGCTGTAAAAAACCACGCACAACCGCCATCGGATTACGTATTTCATGAGTAATGCCTGCTGCCATCTGTCCAACCAGACTGAGCCTTTCAAAATTACCCAGCTCACTGCGCAGCGTCTCCAGCTCTGTAATATCTTGCAAGGCGATAATGACACCTGTCGTTTGGTTTGCATGTTTATCCCGAATAGGAAGGAAACTTGAGAAGAATACTTTGGGGGTAACATTTATAAAATCAGCCCCCGCCTCTCCTTCCAACGCTTTCGCAACTCGTTCGTTAACCGCAGGCAAAGCGCTAAAACCATATAACGAGGTGAATGGACGACCTACTACCTCAGGCAGCGTAATGTAGGGATCGTAGTCCCGATAGAGTTCCAGCATCGTTTTGTTCATATGTATAACTCGTTCTTCGCTGTCCAAAGTAACAAGAGATAACGGCATCAAATCCATAACTTGACGCAGCTTATCCACTTCAATTAAATATTTGCTCGTAAACTCAGTCACATCACGCCGTAACGCCAGCTTCTCAAAGGCATTATGCATCAGGCTCACGACCGTAAAACTTGCCAGTACCCCTGCACCAATATTCCAAAACGTTGTAAGTAAGTCAGGAATGTATACCGCAATATCCTGTTTGCCCCACAGTAGCGGAAATATCGCCTTAAACAGCATATCAGCCACAACATATGCGGAGATCAGGAGCTTTTTGTCCAACATTGTTCCTCTTTGAAAAAACTTGACATGCAGGAGCATAAAAGGAAAAAGGATAAAACCCGTGCCCACATACATCGGGGACATTTCTGTCGACTGGGCTATAATTAGGACTCCCATCAGTGCGGAAGCGGCGAGCACGAAGGCAGTGCGACGTCTACCGTACATGATGCCAACTGCAAGGGGAATAATACCGAGATTGGA
>NZ_WUDQ01000570.1:0-2310 GCF_009827695.1 Paenibacillus sp. OT2-17
GGGTAGGACAAGCGGGCATTCTATTCCTTGTGGGGCAATGCATAAGGCAGGAGGGAGCCGAAAGGCGCTAGGCGTGCTATATATCCCTTGACCACATAAACATTACTCCATTCTTGCTAATGTGCGTCTGACGAGCGCATTCCTCATGCATGGTGATCCTAGCCGCTAAAGAGTGGATCAGGAGCGCAGCCGGGCGCGTAAGCAAGTACCGGATTCCAACAAAGCTTATATCATTACCTGTAAGCCCAGGCTGTACGAAACGTGTTCGTGCGGTCTGGCGGGGTTTCATGCAGAATGCGAGGTGCACTGCGGGGGTCAGATCCCCACGGTCCTGGTTCAAATCCGGGCTTCTGCTAACATGGAATCAAAACCCATTTTTTGTTGAATAATTACAATAAAAGACTTATAATGTAAATATAATTATTACCTGTAAAAACTTTATCGATCATGAATACTCTAATAATTTCTATACATACTAGTTGATTGATAAAGTACACAGGATAAAAAATCAAAGAAAGTAGGCTTATGAGTATGAAGAACATTAAAAAAGCTTCTGTAGTATCTGTTTTGTCTCTAGCTCTTGCAATTCCATTATCTGCTTCAGCAGCAGCTACGGATGTTGCATCAGCTGCAACTGACTCAACAGCAGTTTCCCAATCTGCAAACACATCGACCGATGTGAATACACCAAAGGCGGGAGATCATGTTATTACTCCTTATGCCACTAAATCGGTGGTTGATAGAACTCTCCGCAACACAGAACTTACAGAAAATTTCGATATACCCTCAGGTTATGGCTATGTTAAAGTATGGATACGTAATGACGGTAAGCAGCCAATTAAATTTTCGGTAAACAGAGGCTCAGAAACAGGTACACAAATGTTGTCTGGAACTGTAGAACCTGGTCGCACTTACAGTGAAATTAGCTCAAGCGCTTGGCCTGGTGCTAATAAGTATTATGTATCTCTTTCCTCGGGTAAAGCATACATGGAGGGCGAGCTTTCAGTTCGTATAGGCACTTCACGAGGAGAACTGTAATAATCACATTATAGTTATTTAAATGCAGTGAGGAGGTCGGCTATCGTGCCGACCTTTTTAGTTTCTTCAATATCAGTATTATGCACGGTTAGCTTAATGGTAGAGCACAGAAGGGCCCGATTGTAAGTTGATGTGTATGACCGATAACTTGACCGTGGTTAAATGAATAAGCAGCCCCAAACTCCACATACTTACTAAATAACATACGAAGGAGTTGTTTTATCATGGCAGATGTTTTCCCCCACACTATTCATGACTTGGAGAGAGGTAAGTACAGTATAATTACTATACCAAAAGATAAAAAAGCGGAATTCGAATATACTGTAAATGCAGACCGGCCACAAGGACTCGCCATCTATGATTTTAATCACATCAACATAAAAGAATATCTCAGTACCGATAATTTTCCAAGTAATGAGAGTATTCCACGAACTGATCATGATGCAACGTACTACCTCGCGGGTTTCTCTTTTTATCCTGCTCCGATTCCTAATGGGGAATGGATTCAGAGTAAAATGAAAATAGAAAGTTCAGACGGACATGATTTGCATATCGGATTTGATGATTATATGAATGATGGAGATTATAATGACATAGTTGTAATTGTAAAAATAAATTGATGATTTTCCACGTGGTTGATTTTAAATAAAACGAATCGTCCGAGCACCTCAAAAATATGAGGGGCTTTTGAAGACAAAAAGGAGATCTGAGTCATGAGCGAGTTCACTGGCATCATTGACGAGCACAGTGAATGGCTAATGCAACATTACAAGATCGTACCAAACATTATAAGCAGATCAGTGCAAGTTCGACTCATTGTTGATGGTAAGGAGTATGCAGGCGGTCTTGATTACGCTCGTAAAAAAGGAGAGTGAGTGACTGTGAACGAGACTGTTAGGTATTACTTGAGATGTCCACGGGCGTGGTTAGGGGCAGTCATTGGTGTCGTGATACCTGCCATCGCTTTGAGCGATCCTTTCCACAAGTCTAAAAGTCTAAGGAGTGGTGCAAGTGTCGTGAAGCAATCCTAAAGGGCGTGTGTTCATTTCCCACACCGTGCACCTAAATTAATGGATGAATGAGAGTGGCGTATATGCGCTGCTCTTTTTGTTTTCACAATATAAATAAGAAGAGGAAGTGTTTTGTAATGAGTACAGAGGCAAGCGCAGTACGTAATGGCTGATATGGGTATCTTGGTTCGGATAATATTTTTAAGGTGGTAAATACCGAGGCTGAGGCCCTTAAATATAGCCCCACTGGTAGAGTAGTTAG
>NZ_WUDQ01000571.1:0-2309 GCF_009827695.1 Paenibacillus sp. OT2-17
TCCATGCCCACGCAGCAGAGACATCGCCGCATGACCATGAGTATTAATCAGACCAGGTAAAAACAATAGCCCCTTACCATCGATCGCTTCCGTCTCTTCCTCACCCGCAGGCAAAGTTTCGCCAATATAAGTAATACGGCTATCCTCCACAATCATAAAACCATGGACTACCCCAGCTTCTGATCCATTTACGGCAAAAGAGCCGTTTTTAATCATCCATTTATTCACTGTCATATTGTGTTTCTTCCTTTCCGTCCTCCAAATAATAAGCGAGGCTAAGCAAATCAGTTGTAAAGTCTGTGGCATGAATCCGAATGTTGGCCGGTGCCTTGAGAGTAGTCGGTGCAAAGTTCAGGATCGCTCCAATTCCACTCTCAATAAGCCTGTCAGCCACGTGCTGTGCTTCAAAATCAGGTACGGTAATAATCCCGATTCGAATGTTTTTTTCTTTCACAGTCGCTTCCAGTTCATCCATCGGTTGAACGACCAATGTATTGATCTTGGTCCCTACCTTATCCGGAAACGCATCAAATACTGCGACAATCTTCATATTGTCTTTTAAATAAGCGTTATAATTCGAAAGGGCTTGCCCCAGATTACCCGCACCGACCAATACGACATTAATTTGCTGGTCGATTTTCAGGATATGGCGTATTTTCTCAATTAGATAAGAAACATCATAACCGATACCCTTCCGACCAAAATCTCCAAAATAGGCGAGATCTTTACGGATTTGGGCCGGGTTCAAATCTAGCCTCTGTCCCAACTCTTGAGAAGAGACCGTAGCCACCTCCCGTTTGTGAAGTGCATTCAGATAACGTAAATATACGGGTAACCTCCGTACGACAGCCTCTGAAATTTTATCTGATTTCATACTTGCTCCCCCTAATTGTAACGAACATACTTAGTGTCCGTCCGTTATGCCTCTGTCTCCGGGGCGGATTGGAGCCATTCGGCGATGCGGGGCACCATTTGCTCCGATGGCATATGCTCCATTTTTGGTCCCGGTAACGAGTACAAAAAGTGCTTTCCGTAATAGGATTCGATCACACGCGTATCGTAAACGATAACGACCCCGTGGTCGCTCGCTGTACGTACCAACCGACCAAATCCCTGTTTGAAGCGAATGACCGCTTGTGGTACAGACAGCTTCATAAATGGATTCTTCTTCTGCTGCTGAAGCAGCTCGCTTTTTGCCTCCAGCAACGGGTGATTCGGCGGTTGAAACGGCAAGCGAACAATGGCCAGACAAGTCAAAGCCTTTCCTGGAATATCGACGCCTTCCCAGAAGCTGCTGGTTCCCAGCAATACAGAAGCTTTGGCTTCCTGAAAACGGCGGGTTAGCTTACTGCGACTCCCACTGTCCACACCTTGTCCCAGCACAGTAATTTCGCTGGATGCTAAGGCCTCTTTGAGCGGCTCATACACTTGCCGGAGCATCCGATAGGAAGTAAACAGAACGAGCATTCTCCCCCGCGTCGCCTGAGCAGTCGCTCCTAGAGAGCTAACGAGCATATCTACAAAATGTGCATCTCCTACACTGCCCTTCACACTTGGGAAATCCCGTGGAATGACCAGCAACACCTGATCCCTGTAATTAAAGGGTGACGGGAGCTGCGAAGTCATCAGCCGCTCTTGATCTGCGGCCTCCTGCAAGCCGAGCTGATCGATCATGTACTGAAACGACTTATCTACCGATAAGGTAGCAGACGTCAGAATAATGCTTCTTTTTTTGTCAAAAAACATTTCTTTCAACTGGCGGCTCACATCGACGGGCACCGCATAAAATTGCAATGATTTACTACGGAATTGCCCACTCGCTTCGAGCCAGTATCCGGTTGTTTCATCATCGAGTCGGATAAAAAAGCGCAAATTTTCTCGGATTCCCGCCAAATCCTTGAGCAGACCCGTGATATCTGTAATAAGGCTATCTGCCGCATAATCGTCATGTTCTTCCTTGACGTCCAGCATCAGCTTGTCGCCCTTACGCAAAGTTTCGCTCATCGTTACATATAGCTGATTTTCCAAAGCCCCCGCCTGATCCCACTTTGCAGGCTTGGCCGAAGGTTTGAGACGGGAAGAAAACTGTCCTGTTTCACCCGGTGTCGCATCGCTTCGCTCTGGCAACATGCCAAACAGCTTGTCGCTTAGCAGGTCCCAAGTTTCCTTAACCTCTAACACGAGCGGATACATCTGGTCGATGGTTGAAGCCCAATCCGCCGACTTCTCGTGCCCCGATTTTGCCAACTGTTGACGAAGTGAAGGCAGTTGTCCATTCTTGCTGTCTTTGAACAGTCGCGTCAGTGTAT
>NZ_WUDQ01000572.1:0-2308 GCF_009827695.1 Paenibacillus sp. OT2-17
GTGTACATGTGGAGCAGAAGGCGTCCGTAACAGACGAAATAATGCCGATTTCCCCGTCTCTGTCCTGATACCTGTAGCGCGTCGCCACCTCACCTTTGTACTGGGGTGGGACAGGCTCTAACGGCATATGCTCGTGAATGGCTTCGATGATCTGCTGCTTGGAAACGACCTGATCCAATTTCCAGCCATTGGTGTTGCCTACATCCATAAACTCAACAAAACGTAAAATATGCTTTTCCTTTTGGCAATAATCGGCCATGGGAACAATATCCTGATCGTTAAAGCCCTTTTGCACGACCATATTTATTTTCACCTGCATCCCTGCTTGAGCCGCAGCCTCAATACCATCCAGCACCGCCTTTACACTGCTTCTGCCCCCGTTCATTTGGCGGAACCGATCATCATCGAGCGAATCCAGACTAACCGTCACTCTCTTTAGTCCCGCCTCTCGCAGTGCTACAGCATATTTAGGCAAAAATACGCCGTTTGTCGTCATTGCAATATCTTCAACCCCATCGAGTTGAGTTAACGAATGAATAAGCAAGGACAAATTTTTCCTCAGCAACGGCTCGCCACCAGTAATACGTAGCTTCGTAACGCCCAGCGAGACAAAAATACGAGAAAGGCGCGTAATTTCCTCAAAGGTCAATATCTTTTCTTTTGGCAGAAACGGATAGTCATGGCCAAATATTTCTTCCGGCATACAATATCGGCACCGAAAATTACATCGGTCTATGACGGATATTCTTAAGTCCCGTAACGGACGATTCCATTGATCGTCGCTCCGGTTCGCCATCCTGTTCACCTCAATCCGTCTTCATTAATAAAACTCTTTACACTCTAAATTGGGACGGTATTTCCATTCATTTTATACTGAACCAAAAAACCGGCATCACAACAACTTCTTCGCTTATGAATATCGAAGAATCTGCTAAATGCCGGTTAATTTATCTACATCAGGATTTTACGAATCCCACTTCATGTGATATAGAAAAATCAAACTAACAAGCGCTGCGACAAATAAAATATACGCGGTTCCCACGCACACTCCATTTACGATTGCTCTGAAATAGATTACATTCCTATTGTTAGCAATCCTGGAACGTTTGTCAATGATTTTTCGATTTCTCAAACGATAATCATTATCAATTAAAAAATTAATAATGTACCGTTGAACTATCTTAAATTTTACGTTATAGTTACACGAGATGACATGCAGAAAATGACATATCTAAGTTATTCAGAAGTTATTGATATACAGACGGTGCGTACTGTTTGTTATTAATACATATTCAAATGGCGGATTGGCCTCCAGGACCTAGAGCTTGGTCACTACTCCACCATAAACACAAGTGCTGAAACACGAGCACTTGTGTTTATGGTGGAGTTTTTTTATTCCTAATTTTTAAATTTAAAATCTGAAAGGAGCCTGAACCGTGACTGATAGTACGATCAAAATTACATTAAACGGACAGGAACTGAAAACGAAGAACAGCGCAACGATCCTTGAAGTGATTAACGAAAACAACATCGCTCATCCCCAGCTGTGTTACGTTCCCGAAGTCGATCCGATCCGCACCTGTGACACATGTATCGTGGAAGTGGACGGAAAACTTATGCGTTCCTGCTCAACACTGGCTTCGGATGGAATGAATATTCATTTACACTCGGATCGCGCGAAAGCAGCTCAAACCGAGGCTATGGACCGATTGCTAGAAAATCATCTCCTCTACTGCACAGTGTGCGATAACAACAACGGTAATTGTACTTTGCATAATACAGCAGAGCTTATGGAGATTGAACATCAAAAATATCCGTATCAACCGAAAGTTGACCCGGCAGAAGTAGATATGTCTCATCCCTTCTATCGATATGACCCCAATCAATGTATTGCATGCGGCCAATGCGTAGAGGTATGCCAAAACCTTCAGGTCAATGAAACGCTGTCCCTCGACTGGGAAGCTGAACGCCCTCGCGTCATATGGGATGACAGGGTTGCGATTAACGATTCCTCCTGCGTCAGCTGCGGTCAGTGTGTAACCGTCTGCCCATGCAATGCCTTGATGGAGAAATCTATGCTGGGAGAAGCAGGCTTCATGAGTGGCATGAACAAGGATTTATTAAATCCGATGGTGGATTTAATAAAGGAAGTGGAGCCGGGCTATAGTGGGATTTTTGCTATTTCCGAAGTCGAAGCAGCAATGCGTGAAACCCGTACGAAAAAAACGAAAACCGTCTGTACGTTTTGCGGTGTGGGTTGCAGCTTTGAGGTTTGGACCAAAGGCCGCAAAATTTTGAAGGTACAACC
>NZ_WUDQ01000573.1:0-2305 GCF_009827695.1 Paenibacillus sp. OT2-17
TATAATCACCACTTTATCTCGTATATTTTCCATTGTTAAATGCTCCTTTACCCAAAATTTTTCTTGGTGACGTGTGTTGAATATTTAACGGTCGTTGATTAATATTATAGACAGAAGCCCCGATTACTCAATGGTTAATGGATGCGTATTTGTTTTATATACAACAACACCCTAAGAATTGTTGATTAACTGAAGGAGGTAACGAAAGGAATGGAAAACGCTGTTAAAACCGACCGACGCATTCTCCGAACCAAGCAGTCCATAACGAAGTCGTTTCTGGAGCTTTTTTCGGAAAAAGATTTTGAACAAATCACTATTAACGAGATAGCGGAGCGTGCCAATGTTAACCGCGGCACCGTTTATCTGCATTACAGTGACAAATACGACCTTTTGGATAAATGCATTGAAGATCACATCAACGAATTGATTTCGTTGTGCAAGAAACGGGAGGCCAATCCGCTTAGCCAAGGAATGGTACAAGAGCCCAAACCGGTTTTTGATTATTTGCGTGACAATTTCCAGTTTTTCTCTGCTATGTTTTCCAATCAAAGAGCCTTTCTATTCCGGGACCGATTGCTGAATTTCATCTCAGTCAATCTTATGAATAAAATGGAAAGTACTGACAATAAGCCCGTTATCGACAATGAGTTAAAAGCCCAATTCATGGCCTCTGCTTTTATTGGCATTGTGGAGTGGTGGGTACGTCATCAAATGCCGCATTCCACACAATTTATGGCCGATCAGGTTAGGAATTTATTTGAAAAGAATCAAGTTTATCCGAAGTAGCATTGAATGTATCTCAGAACTTTATCCTTTCGCTTTTACGCAAACGCTACCTAATGGGGTTCGGCAATTCTAGGCCACGGTTATGAAGTGTTCCCTTCTTTACATTAATTCCACTAACCTGCCCATAAGCGTAATGAAAAGATCAGCCGATCGTTTGGCCGGCTGCGCTAACCTGGTTAGCTTAATAAAAATGGAGCAGCTGCCAACTGGCAAAACTGCTCCATACTGTTGTACAACTAACGTTTCGCGTTAGTTGTATGGACTAATTACTGAGTGAATTTCATACTATCTTGACTAGCAACAAATCCAAGTCGTTTATTGAATCTGTAGCATCTTTACGGTGTGTATGGTTGTCAGTTAGATTATTTCGTAACCCATTGTTTTAGCCTCATTAATAGTATAACAAAATGGGGACTCTCCAATTCCTTTGCCATAATAATCCTGTCTACACGAACACCCTCAATTTAACCTCATGTTGTACCTAATCTCGAAAACCTCGGAATAATTAATTGTAAGCTGAATACCACCAATAACTTCGTTGTTATTCGAAAGGAACGATTACAACATTAGCATCTGCTGTTCAATCTTTGCGAGCGCTTCAAGCTGGTATCTTTTTGTACTACCGTCCCGAGCAATCGAGCAAAACAAGAATTGAAATTAACGATGGTATCCCTCAAGTCTCTGCTGGCCGTTGATTATGCGGGCGCCAAGTCTTTTTCATTTTGTTATTCTCTAGGCATTTCGTTAAAGAAAGCTACATCATCAACTGCCAGCCTCACCGTCGGATGACCGGGCTTCGCCGCCTTGCCGATGGCGATCAGCATAATCGGAACGTAGCGTTCTGATATCCGGAACGCTTCCATGAACTTTTGTTTGTTGTAGCCGCCCATCGATACCGTGTCGTAGCCTTTAGCGCGGGCGACAAGCATGAGTTGCATCGATACTAGCCCGCCGTCGGTATAAACTTTTTCGCGGATGGCCTCGGGCGGCATGCTCGAATACATCCCGGTATAGCGTTCCACGAACGATTTAGCCGTCTCTGCAGGCATGTAACCCGCATCGACCGCCATTCCGTAGATTTTCTCGGCCGATTTATAACACTCCAAATCTCCGAGTAGCGCAATGACAGCCGAAGCCTCGACCACTTGCTGTTGAGTGAATGCGATCGGAAGCAGCTTCTGCTTCAGCTCCGGCGAGTCGATAACTAGAAAACGCCACGGCTGCAGGTTAGCGGCTGAAGGAGCGAGCGTGGCTTGCCGCAATATTTCGGTCAATTCCTCCCGCGAAATCTTGATCTCGGGATCATAGCTACGAACTGACCGGCGTTCTCCAATAACATCAAAAAAAAGTTGGTGCTCCATCGTTAGTGACGGTTGTGAAACCGACATGGTTCTCTCCTCCTTTTGGAAAAGCAGCATTCTGCATTTTGTTTCAATACAACATTAGTAGTTTGAACAACACTTGTTGTATTTATATGTTATAATACCAACCGAATGGTACGCAATCATCTATAACTATA
>NZ_WUDQ01000574.1:0-2304 GCF_009827695.1 Paenibacillus sp. OT2-17
TTACTGCTAGCACTGGAGGAACGTGCACGTGAATTGGGGTTAAGATACTCGCTGCTAGATGCCCAATGCCAAGCCGAGAGGTTTTACGAAAAGCTCGGTTATGAGACGATCTCCGATGAACCTTTTGACGATGCGGGAATACCGCATGTACGTATGCGCAAAAAGTTGTAGTCGACAGCGTAAGGTGCATACAAATCTGTACAATGTGCATGCTAGTAAAAGTTCCTCCACTATAATACTATGGATAAGGAGCGATACAGTATGGCTGATACAGAACGAGAGCAAATTACAGCAGTACGTAAAGACGGGGATGGCGACCTTACGTCTTTTCAGACATCTACTGGTCGGGTTTTAGATTATAACCAAGCATTGAACGAGATTGAAGCAGGCTCAATTGCAGGCGTTAATGTTTTCAAGGCCAAGGATGGAAGCAAACGAATTCGGGGAGATGCCGATGGAGATCCATCTAATAACCTGGACCAACTGCCATTGTTCTGACCTTAACTCGCAACATTAGAATGCAAGTTCATCATTATATTCAAGAACAGCAAGCCGCTTGGCTATCCTTTGTAGGAAAGCCAGGCGGCTTTTTGTTAATTGTTCAAACTGTATTTAGCATGCTACTCTGCACGTTCCAACTCTGCAAGTTGATATACTCGTTGCTGCTCCAGAAAGGACATGACTCCTGCTTTCTCCCTGAACTGTTCCATATCATCACTATAGTGCATCAGATGAATCCGCTCTTGAAGAGATGGCGCCAAGCTTAGCAGCTCGTCCAACGTCGTATGGACTTCTCCAGCGCCTTGTAATTGAACCTCATGCAGAATACTCCGACATCCTCGTTCATGCACCAGATGATGAAGCAAATCAGGGTCAAAAACCATATCTGCACTATAAAAAAGGCGGTCATTAATGAATATTGAATAACTGTTTTTACCCGGAATATGCCTTGTAGGGATTAGCTCCACCTGGATACCCGATACTAATGTAGTGGGTACACCAGGCGTTATTACGTTTACCTCGAATACATCTTCAAGCTTGTCAATCATACCTTGCTGTGACATTCCGCCCTTGAGCGTATGTTCCCACAAAGGGTGGATTAGTGGTTCGGCGATATAAAGTAGAGGCTTGCGACGATGGAGAATGTTCATTTGAAAACCGAATTCCTCCAAACCTCCGACATGATCTGCGTGAATATGTGTGATTAAAATTGCGCCAATATCAGGCAAAGGGACGCCCATTTGGTGTAATGCTAAAGAAGCGGTTGTACCGCAATCGATCAGCAGTTTGCCTTCTCCGCTGTCCAGCAGCGCGTTGTTGTTGTAATAATGCTTGGCAAAGGCACTGCCTGTGCCAAGCATTTGTATCGTTAGGCTCATTATGGATTATCCCTCCGGACTTTGTGTACTAGGACATTCTACAGTCGTATTTTATCACCTATGCTGCTGGAACTAAAGATTTGGCTCCTTATGTAAAAACTTTGGACAATTTGTGAAACACAGCGCAACTTGTGCGGCTGAGCTAGGTATAAATGTACGACAGAAGGTTTTAAACAGATAACGATGGAGGGATTAGTAGTGATGAAATGGAGAAAAGTGATGGCCCTAGTGATGGCCTTTTCAATAATGGGAGGGACCGCCATTTCGGCGGAATCCGCCAAGGACCAAGTGCAGTTGATTATTAATGGAGAAGTGTCAAAAGATGGCGCAGTTGTCATTGATGGGAAAACCTATGTGCCCATCCGTGATTTTAACGGACTTGTAAATTTTGATCCATCCGGTGGAAAAGTTGTTTTCGACCAGCCTAACGTGCATATGTTCCTGTTCAAGGGAGATACGGTGTTTGGTAACGTGAATAAAGGCAATAAAGTGAAATTTAATGTATTCAGTCAAATTGATACCTTGAAAACAGATATCTCTGGAGTGAAGGTAGCGATTACCGACCCTTCGGGCAACGTGAAGGATATTCAGTCTCAAGATATCAAAGGAGCGCAAAAGGATAACTTCTGGTTCCGTACGAACGACTTTACGTATGATTTCAAAACAGCAGGGAATTACCGGGTTGGTTTCTACATTAAAGAGAGCAAAGATGGTAGCTATACCCTGGTGTCCGAAAAAGTCATTACAGCGATAAATTAGGCATACCACAAATTGACCTGCACCCTTGATCATGTTACGATACGGGGGAAAATAAAACAATTTGAAGGTAGGTATTTCCATGAGTGATCACAAACATGAACACGGTGAAGCCTGCAACCACGATCATGACCACGAACATGAAGAAATGGTTCTTACGCTAACTGAT
>NZ_WUDQ01000575.1:0-2302 GCF_009827695.1 Paenibacillus sp. OT2-17
ATGAAACGTCAACGGGAATATACTGAGCTATCTCACCCGTTATTGAAACGATTTACTCAGCAGGAGCTTAATGATGAGGCATGTCCTACGTATAAAAATCTATTGGTTGGACGGTCTCGTCGAATACCGGATCGGCAAACGATGATCCATATTGCTGAGTATCTGGAGTGCACTTCAGATGAGCGCAATGATCTTCTCCTCGCCGCTGATTATCTTCCGATCCATTACGAATTGGAGGGACGGTCTCTGGAGCTGGCTCTGGAGCAAGCGCAGCAGATCATGAGTAATTTGCCATTTCCGGCAATGATCGTTACTCATACCTTAGATATCAAGGGGTTAAATGAGCCGTTTCGCCATTTATTTGATATCCCCTCCGATTCTTTTATGAATGGAAAACTGAATAAAGTTGATTTTCATTTTAACTCCGATTTTTCCATTCGTCCCCGTTCTACCTTCGATGCTGAGTCGTTCGAAGAGTGGGAGTCTCATGCTATTTACGGGATACAAGCTTTCAAAAGGTATAACATGTTTTCCCGATACGACCATTGGTATAAAAAGTTAATTGACAGATTTCGAAAATACGACGATCTTAATAAATATTGGAGTATGCAGCCAAAGGACTCATCAAATGAAGTTGAGCACTCTAAAATCATTTTGGCCAGAATGGGAGCCATGGCCGATTTAGCCCCCATTCGCTACAAGCAAATTCATCTTTCTGTAAGCAGCCACATGTATCCTGGAATTGAAGTGTACTTACCGATTGACGAACCTGGACGCAGAGTATTTGAATATTTGGGGTGTCCTGCCGAATGCCAGAACAACGCTTTTAATAAATAGCCAGTCAATTGCTATATCGATTATAAGAATCGTTCATTGCAAATTAAATAAGCCTCGGTGCTACGTTGAAAGAGACCAAATATGAAAATGACTACCAGGGTAATCACGTTGTGAAACTCATTAATCGGATTGTTACATTTGAACCTAAATCCCGCTAGGAGAAACGAAAAGCTCAATAAAAACAGAGGTAGTCTAGGACTTTATTTTCTCGTCCATGGCTACCCCTGTCTGGTTTTAGAGGTCAGTCTAATATTTTGTTTTTGCGAACCATAGAGAGTCAATTGCTCTCCACGGTATTTCTCTTATACATTTTTTTGGGTGTGGCTTAGCCTTAAAGAATAATAGCAATGAGACCGCCGGAGCCTTCATTAATGATACGACCCAGCGTTTCCTGCAGCTTATAGCGTGCATTGTCCGGCATCATAGCGATTTTACCCTGAATGCCTTCCCGTACAATGGAATGCAGCGAACGTCCGAAAATGTCTGACTCCCAAATTTTGATTGGGTCATTCTCAAAATCCTGCATCAGATAGCGCATAAGCTCCTCACTTTGCTTCTCTGTTCCGATAATCGGAGCAAATTCCGATTCCACATCCACACGGATCATGTGTATGGAAGGTGCTGTTGCCTTGAGCCGCACACCAAACCTTGTGCCCTGACGAATCAACTGCGGATCGTCTAGTGCCATTTCGGACAATGACGGCGCTGCAATGCCATATCCCGTTGTCTTGACCATTTCCAGCGCCTCGGCGAAGCGGTCGTACTCCCGTTTGGCATGGGCAAAATCCTGCATCATTTGCAGCAAATGATCCTTGCCGCGAATCTCTACCCCGACGACTTCGACCAAAATCTGGTCATATAGCTCATCGGGAGCATACAGATCAATTTCAGCTACGCCCTGCCCCATATTCATCCCGCTCAATCCGGCCCTGTCGATGAATTCATATTCCATAAACTGGCCAACCACTCGATCTACATCACGCAGACGTCGAATATCTTTAACCGTATCGCGAACGGAATTTTCATAATTGCTACGCAGCCAGTGCTCTTCGTTCAGTACCATGACCCAGCTCGGCAGGTTTACATTCACCTCATGCACCGGAAATTCATACAATACTTCACGAAGTACGCCTGTAACATCATCTTCCGTCATAGTTGCCGCGCTGAGTGTCATAACTGGTATATCGTACTTGGCAGCCAGCTCACTGCGAAGCTGGAGTGTTTCATCACTGCGCGGATGCGTGGAGTTGATAACCAAAACAAATGGCTTGCCAACTTCCTTCAACTCCTCAATGACGCGTTCCTCCGACTCTACATAAGAGCTGCGCGGGATTTCCGCAATCGTGCCGTCTGTAGTGACTACCACACCGAGCGTCGAATGCTCCTGAATAACCTTGCGTGTACCAATTTCCGCCGCTTCCTGAAAAGGAATGGGTTCTTCGAACCATGGTGTGGAGATCATCCT
>NZ_WUDQ01000576.1:0-2300 GCF_009827695.1 Paenibacillus sp. OT2-17
AGCATTCACAAATCCCTGAATTACGTTTTCAATATCTTTCTTCGTTGCTTCCACAGGCATCGGAAAAGCTCCTTCACCGCCATAAAACGCAAGTTGCCTCCTTGTGGTTGCACTGCTGATGGAGCCAATATATTTGATTCGAATCGGTTACCTTGAGATAAAGCACTCGCGTGTTCTAACTGAACAATAATTGCTCCGCCAGCCTTATGAACAGCTTCCACCACCTTTTCCCACGATTTAGCCTGTTCGTCAGTGGCCATCCCGGGCTGGTTGAAATAACACTGACTAAACAGCTCATCTGTATAGGTTCCCTCAACAATAATCAAACCAAATCCGCCATGTGCAAATGAAGCATAGTATTGTGCCATTTGATCCGTTGCAAAGCCTTCTGGAGAAGCACTCGTGCGTGTCATAGGTGCAACACCTAATCGATTTTTCAGCACTATTTTTTAGTTCTACAAAATTAAATCGTCCAATCTTCCGCCCCGAATTTTGCTGACCCAAGCAGGATCAACCAATAATGCATACAGTCGATCTTAGAACCCTGTAGTATACTGTGTAGGGATTGCAGTTTCTTTTTTCAATTTTGAAGCGGCTTCCAGTGACCAATAAGGATTTCTCAACATCCCTCTACCCACAGCAACCAGATCGGCCTCTTCATTTCCGATAACTGCATTCGCCAAAATTGGATCTTCTAGTCTTCCAACGGCCATCACCGGAATATCCAGAGCTTCTTTGATTTCTTTTGCCAAGGGGACTTGATATGCTGCGTGAGTTCCTGGTCTGCCCCATGCAGCTATAGGTCCCTCACCGCCAGATGAAATATCAAACATATCTACTCCTGCCTTTTGATATTCCTTGGCAAAAGCAATGCTTTCCTTAATACCATATCCACCATCTACGTATTCTTTGGCAGAAATACGCATCAAGAGCGGCATATCTTCCGGCATTTCGCCCTTCGCTGCCTGAATGATCTCCCGACCAAAAAGGGTAAGGTCTTTACCGTATCTATCTTCCCGTTTGTTCGTAAGCGGCGAATGAAATTGATGAATCAAATAGCCATGTGCACCATGAATTTCAATGGTGTCGAATCCAGCCTTGACAGCGCGAGCTACAGCAGCACGAAATTTCTCAACTAGTCCTTTAACCTCTTCTGTTGTAAGCGCGCGAGGTTGTTTTGAATTTTCATCAAATGCAATGGCAGATGGCGCTACAGGAACTTCAGCATCTTCCGCCTTGCGTCCGGCATGCGCGATCTGGATTCCCACTTTGGCACCGTAGCTGTGACAAGCATCTACAATCCGTTTGAGAGCAGGAATCTGCTCATCTGACCATAAACCAAGATCAAAATCGGAGATACGACCATCCGGCTCTACATCTGTCATTTCAATCATGATAAAACCAGCTCCGCCTACCGCTCGGCTAACGTAGTGTATATAATGCCAATCTGTGGCGACCCCATCCTTTTTGTCAACCGAATATTGGCACATTGGAGGCATAACTACGCGATTTTTCAATTCCAAACCTTTAATTGTATAGGGACTAAATAAATCTTTCATGTGAGAAAGACTCCTCTCTGAGGTATATTATGAAATACATCAATCAAATGCATGCACACGCATATATATTAACATGTTTGTTTCATTTGTCAACTTTAGGTATGATTTCAAAACTTCAAAGTAAATACGCCATTTACTCGTTGGTCCTCATCTTCAGATTTTTTGCAATGCATCAACAACTGAATCGTCACCAGTAATCAGATCAAAAGCTCGCTTGTATGTGTTCTTCACATCTAAAGCTGCCACAATGGCACGGGCTACATCCTTACGAGGGATACTGCCATAGGTGATATTCTCCGCAGCAGCCTGCGCAATTAATTAATGTATCTGCACGGCCCAAATGGTCTATGGTGAAATTCACCAATGACTGAACTTCTGCATTGACATCTTGTTCTAATTAAATATTAAGTAACCGAATGGTTTAGCACATTACCAAATTAAAAAACATGCGCATGCATTTAATTTAGTGAAAAAATTACTTGCTGTCAAGTTTTGAATGCAAATATGGATTGCTTATTTTTCAAAAAAATACGTGGATGATTTGAATAAACTTTGCTTTCTCTTTTCATTCTAAGTTCTCATCCTTTTCGGCACGTTAAACTGTGAGCGCTTCTGGTATCCACTAGGAAGCGCTCGTACTGTATATTAATTTGGATGTGGAGGTAAATCTACATTCTCATGCTCTCCATAAAAAAGCTCGATGCATTGGACACCCACTTCTTGGGATGAAGAACAAGCTGA
>NZ_WUDQ01000577.1:0-2292 GCF_009827695.1 Paenibacillus sp. OT2-17
CATCGATTGTTACATCTGAGGGACTGACCGTGACGGATAAAGCGGGGATGCTGGCTGCAGGCAACCAAGCTACAATTTATGGGATTAACTCGGCTTTTATCATTGCAACAGTGTTGAGTGTGGCCGCTCTGATTTTAGCGTTTTTCATCAAAAATACGAATGCACAAAACGCCCATCCCCGTCAACAGCTGGTAAACAGCAAGAAGGGGCAGTCCGTGGCTTCCTCGTCATAAAAGGATGAGATGACGCATTAATTTAATTTTCTGCAAAAAAAGAACCTGCAATGCATGTTTGTTTACATGCGTTGCAGGTTCTTTGTGCAAATGGGGTTGAAGATGTTGATATCCAGATAGGGCAGGGATTTCCGGTTCAAATTTCAGACGTAATCATGTTCTCATAAAGCGACCGGGGCCATTCATTCCATGGAAATTGGACTGGAGGTAACGAGTGAAATCTCATATCGTCCTTGCTAACCGGATGCGGTGCTCCAGCGAGTAAGGACCAGAGAGCGAGCTGTTGACCGGGCCGGCTCAGATTACCGCCATATTTTTGGTCACCGTAGAGGGGACAGCCGATCGCCTGCATTTGCACACGAATTTGGTGTGAGCGTCCGGTGTGCAACTTAATCTGCACGAGACTGAGTCCATCTGCTTGTCCGATTATGCGGTACTCCAAAATGGCTTCCTTCGCACCAGCCGTGCCAGGCCGAACCGCTTGAACCGTGTTGGTACGGCTATCCTTTAGCAGATAATGGGTTAGACGGCCCTGTGGGGCCGTAGGAACGCCATTCAGAACTGCTGTATACAGTTTGTGAAAATGACGACTTCGAACCGACTCAGACAGGCGAGAAGCAGCTTTGGACGTCTTAGCAAAAATCATGGCTCCACCTACAGGCCGATCCAGTCTGTGAACTAAACCCAAAAAAACGTTACCAGGCTTATTGTGTCTAATTTTTAGATCTTCCTTGAGTAAAGACAACAGATCAGGATCACCACTGGCATCCTCTTGCGTTGGAACATTGACAGGCTTTACAACCGCCAAAACATGATTGTCCTCATAGAGGACAGGAATATTCGGCTGTGCATGCTCATGCCGGGTAAGTTCATTTTGAGTCATAAGAGGAATTTAAGCCTCCCAGCGTCCGAGAATACCACAAGGCAAATTCAATCCCGAGCGTGTGATCGGCAATCCAATTTCACCAGCGCTAATTTGGCCGCCGTACTTTTGTTGCATGGTCATGCTCAGCATGTTGCGCAATACAGTAGGCGAAATACCTGTAGTATAAGAGTTAATCAGCATGAACAGCGGTTGATCTGAAATAATGCTCATGCAGGATTCGAGAAACGGGTATAAGCTTTCTTCAAGCTTCCAAGTTTCTCCGTTTGGTCCGCGTCCGTAAGAAGGAGGGTCCATAATAATGGCATCATAACGGTTGCCCCGACGTTGTTCTCGTTGCACGAACTTGAATACGTCGTCCGTAATGAAGCGTACCGGACGGTCAGCCAGACCGGACAATTGAACGTTTTCCTTTGCCCACTGCACCATGCCTTTGGCGGCATCCACGTGAACTACACTAGCTCCAGCATACGCAGCAGCAGTCGTGGCTCCTCCCGTGTATGCAAACAGGTTCAGTACGGAAATTGGTCTGCCTGCGCCTTTGATTTTATCCATCATCCAGCTCCAGTTCGCTGCTTGCTCTGGAAAAAGACCGGTATGCTTGAAGCTGGTCGGTTTAATGTGGAATTTAAGCGGTCCATAGCTAATTGTCCAGCGCTCGGGGATAGGTTTTTTCATATCCCAGTTGCCACCACCGGAGGAACTACGGTGGTAATGTCCATGAACATTACGCCATTCGGCTGTTTCCTGGGCCAAAGGCCATATGATTTGCGGATCGGGACGACGCAGGACAATATCACCCCAACGTTCCAGTTTTTCACCACCGCCTGTATCCATTACTTCATAGTCTTTCCATTCTTGTGCTACATACATGTACAATCCATCCTTCAGCAGTCAATTCAGGATTCAGGCAGCAAGCTGCACAGAAATCCCCATATGGAGTCTATTGTACAACAAACCTCAGCAACAATCGAATGATTACATAAATAAGTAAGTAGTCAAATGGTCCAAAATATTTTTTCTAGGATGTACTTGTAATTATAGCGCTTCCATATTAAAATGAAATCAATCCCACTTGTACGTACAACTATCCGTTTTTTATCATAATAATGAAAAACGGATTGTATTGTACGTACATAATATTTTTTTATCAACACAGCTGAAGTTCTACTTAAT
>NZ_WUDQ01000578.1:0-2287 GCF_009827695.1 Paenibacillus sp. OT2-17
GCCCGACAAGCACCTGATTAGGCGGCATCTGCTGGGTTCCCAGCGAAGTTCGCACAAAGCCAAGCACAATCACAATTCGCGTAAAACTTGTCATAAGTACAAGCAACGCCGGCGCTACACTAATGACAGTAATAAGTAAAATAATAGACAGCGAGGTGGCACCGGGCTGTCCTTTGTCCGAATTGCCGACTTGAATATCAATGTTCGGAATCGGTTCCGCAGAGGCCGCCGTCACCGAAATGAAGCTGAACAAGACAAGCAGCAAACATGCAAGTATAATCTTTTTTCTCATGAATCTCCCGACCGATCTGTAGTATTCTCCTCATTGCGCAGCTTTTCAAGTTTATCCTTGCGATTCGGCATTTGCCGAAGCTTGGATTCAAACATCTCGTGAAAAGATGTCTCCTCTTCAGGCTGCTGCTGTGCCGCGTTGTTCCGGCGAAGCTTATCCGCAATTTTAGCGAATAGCGGGGCAATCGGGCCGCGCTGCAGAGAAGCTTCTTGCTCCAGTGCGGCCAAAATTTGCTCCACTTCTTCAGGATCGGATACTTTGTCAACAAGCCGGATATCTTCTCCCACACCAATGAGGTACACACTGCTACCAACTTCAACAAGCTGAAGGGATTTATTGGGACCAAGTCCCACGCCTCCCAGTATGCGAACGGAGCGGTTGCTGAACCAGCTCTGATTTCTTTTACTCAAAAACCGTATCAAGTACACGATCAGTACGATGATAAAGATTAGCACGAAAAGGACCCAGGCAATGTTGCCTATATTGCTGGATGTACTCAATGCGTCAGAGGCACCCTGTTGTGTATCCATACTGGGTGCGCCTTACACACCCAGTGTTTTGTTGATGGCTTCGATAACCCGATCCGATTGGAAAGGCTTAACGATAAAATCTTTTGCGCCAGCTTGAATGGCATCAATAACCATTGCTTGCTGACCCATCGCGGAACACATGATAACCTTTGCGTTCGCGTCAATTTGTTTGATTTCCTTCAGAGCGGCAATGCCGTCCATTTCAGGCATCGTGATATCCATCGTAATCAGGTCCGGACGAAGCTCCTTGAATTTTTCAATGGCCTGTGATCCGTCCTGGGCCTCTCCTACTACTTCAAATCCATTTTTGGACAGGATGTCCCGAATCATCATTCTCATAAATGCAGCATCGTCCACGATCAAAATACGGTTTGCCATCTGAAATAAATCCTCCCTAAATTATGCTTTTATTGTAATTTTTGAATACGGTCCCATTGGCTTACAATATCTGTTACACGCACGCCAAAGTTCTCGTCGATTACGACAACCTCGCCCTTGGCAATCAGTTTGTTGTTAACCAAAATGTCCACCGGCTCCCCGGCAAGCTTGTCCAGTTCAATAATTGAACCTTGTGAGAGCTCCAGAATATCTTTAATTTGCTTTTGGGTCCTTCCTAATTCTACGGTGACTCTAAGGGGAATGTCCATCAATAAATTTAAATTGTTTTCATCCACTTGCGCAAATGCACCGGACTGCAAGTTAGAAAATTGTACAGGTTGTACATTTACATTACGTCCCGGTACTGCGCCGTAGTGATGAGGCGTTCCGTAAGGAGCTTGCGGCGGTACACCAGCTGGCATTCCATAACCCGGTGTTCCATAGCCTGGAGCGCCCTGCTGCCCATATCCCGGGTCTTGAGGATACATTGGCGGTTGTTGCCCATAGCCTGCGTCTTGTGGCGCCTGCGCGGCTGCAGGCTGCTGCTGATAGGCTGGTGCAGGCGGTTGCTGCGGAACGCTAGCTTGTTGCGGCGCTTCAGGAGCTGCTGTTGCAGCTACCTGCTGTGCGGACGCTTGCGGTTGTTCCTCATCCTCTCCGCCATTCATTAGGATACTCACCATTTTTTTGGCGAAATTAACAGGTAACAGTTGCATCAGCGTAGAGTCAATAAGATCCCCGATCAATAAACGGAAGGATACTGTAATGAGCGTCTCTTCATCCGGCAGACTGGATACTCCATCACCGTGCATAGGATCCAAAATATCAATCCCCGGTGGAGAGATATTAACAAAACGATTAAACATGGTAGACATAGAGGTCGCCGACGACCCCATCATCTGGTTCATCGCTTCCTGCACGGCACTGATGTGGATTTCATTCAATTCTTCATCTACTGGGTTTCCTTCACCACCAAGCATTAAGTCAGCTATCACTTGTGCATCACGCTTTTTGATTACGAGTGAGTTAATACCCTCGAATCCATCAACATAATTTACATGTACAGCTACGTGTGGCTTTGGAAATG
>NZ_WUDQ01000579.1:0-2285 GCF_009827695.1 Paenibacillus sp. OT2-17
CCCAAAATTTCAGCGGCGAACTCCGTGGCAGCCTGCCAGGCCTCTTTTCGAGTTAATCCACAGTCTATGAGTGTGTCTAATTCCTCAAGGTTACGTCCATGTAACGAAGGTGTGGCAAAATCTGTACCGAACGCAATTCGTACGCCTGCTCTTTTGGCATAGCTAACGGCTTTAGGGTGGGCTTCGGCGGCGCGGGCGGCACGATCACAAATTTCCCTGTCGAGTGAAAGAACTCCAGAAGGGTCTGCAGCAATACGATAGATGGAAGCAGTAGGCACAAAGGCTGTCCTGGATTGCGCAAGCCGGTTGGCTTGATCCTCGGTCAAATACATTCCATGCTCTATAGATTCCACTCCAGCGTCAATAGACCAATCCACAGTAGGTCCGCCCCAGGTGTGAACCATGACTTTTATGTTGCGTGCATGGGCGCTACGCACAATAAAAGAGAATTCTTCCTCAGAAAAAATCGGGTTCAGCACTGTATCTGGCGACGAGCCTAGTCCCCCCGTTGCAAGAATTTTAATCCAGCTTGCCCCGGAATCAATAATTTCTGTTACCCGCCGTTCCAAATGCTTAAGACCTCGTGCGTCTCCGGCTCCAAGCATATCACCACTGGTATAAACTCTTAAAGGCTGGCTATAATGCTGACCTATATGCTTCACCGTACTTGGCAAAAGCCCACCTGCATCACGCACTGTAGTCACTCCAGCCTGGAAAGTAGCCTCAAAGGCTTGCGCCTGCATCACTTCGATCTCCAGTTCATCGCGCTTCTCCTGGTCAGTATGATTAAAATCCGTCCATGCCAAATGCGTATGAAGATCAATTACGCCGGGGCTAATCCATAGGTCGCCATCTGGACCATTTTGTTGAGTATGCGAGAATAAGGACTCTGCAATGGACGAAAAACGACCATTGGTGATTGTTATATCAAATCGTTTCCCATCAATCCCCGCCACAAATATATTTTTATAGGTTAACTCTTTTTGAATTTTATTTTCCATCTTCATTCCTCCAAATTAACCTTTGGGCGGCAAGCGCATGATAAGGGTCTTGATGTACAAGCTCAGCAAGCGTTTGGATAGCTTCTTCAACGCTTTGTTGATTTGCCTTCGCCCCAAAATGGTTAATGCGTAAGAGTTTATTATGCAATTCTCCATCTCCGGGTGCGACAATGCCTATGGGCTGTTCGATATTGAAATTACCGCCTTGAGGAATCCGAACCGTTGTAGTCAACGTTGAGTAGCTATCTTTATTCCGCTGCCACGGTTCAAGGCCCAAGGCTTTAATGCCAGCAATTGCAGCAGATGTAGTTAAGCGATGGCGGCGGTTGACTGCTTCCAGACCTTCTTCTTCAATAAGCTTTAATGACTCTATAAGCGCACGGGCTTCCAAAACAGGGATGTTGGCAGGAACTCGCACGGGCGTCACATGATTAGGGGAACGCTTTAAGTCAAGCAAAGACAGTATGGAATTGCGCGGCGCATTTTTGTTGGAGGCCAGAAACTCCCAGCCACGGGGAGAAATCCCCACAGCGCTGATCCCGTTAGGCCCGGATAGTGCTTTTTGCGCCCCTACAGCTACAAAATCAATTCCCCACTCGTCCATGAGCACCGGTTCGCCCCCGATTGCAGAAACTGAATCTATCACGGTTATAATGTTTGATCTACGCGCAAGCTCCATGATTTCCCTTGTTGGATTAGAGCCTCCTGTGACCACTTCCGCCTGCACAAAAGAAAGCGCACATGGGTTATATCGCTCAATCGCTGCGGCGACTTCATCTACAGTTACCACATCATCAAAAGATGTTTTGAGTTCGATGACTTCTGCTCCGCCACGCGCAAGCCAGTTACCAAAAATCGTTCCATATGGACCTGTCACAATGTTTAGAATTTTACGGTCGGGCGCAGATATGCCTGCTGCTATGGCTTCAATTCCCAGGATCGCCTCGCCCGGTATGATTACCGGGGATTCTTGGGTGGACAGGAGTTTGGAGAGCAAGTTAGTTAGCGTATCAAACTCCGATATTGTAAGAGGTACAAATCCTTTATTATTTTGACTCATAAATACCTCCTGCAGAATGGGATATTGGCATTTTAGGAACAGCGGACAAAAGCTCACGGCTATAAGGCGTTTCAGGACGAGAAAAGAATTTCTCCTTGGGGTTGATCTCAACCAGCTTCCCCTGCCGCATTACAGCAACAATATCGCTTATGGCATTTATAACTCCCAAGTCATGAGAGATAAAAAGCATCGTAAGATTAAGCTCCGATTTGAGTGTGCTCAAC
>NZ_WUDQ01000057.1:0-16801 GCF_009827695.1 Paenibacillus sp. OT2-17
GCGACAGAACGTAGGGTAATACAATGACTATCCAAGGCAACAAAGCCGCTGCGTGTATCCAATCCCGGCCCCAAACGCTGCCAGCCAACCAACGTGCAGTAAATGCGTACGTATCCTCATCCAGCCGCAACGACCAATACAGCGTTATGGCGCTAAGACCCGAGGCTACACCGATGCCGGACAAAATCAGACGCACCGGCACGATTCCTCTGCTGCGGTTATAGGACAACAAAACAATTAGCACCGCCGCAATGACACCTCCTGCAAAGGTAAACAAGGGGATCAGAACGGCGGCCGATCCGTCCAGGTCGCGAAAAAAGCTAACGAACATCACCAGTCCCAACGCAGCCCCCGCATGAAGACCGAGCACTCCCGGATCAGCAAGTGCGTTCCGTGACAAGCCTTGCATGACCGCCCCGGCTGCGCCTAGTCCCGCTCCAGCTAGCACCGTTACAACAATACGAGGCAGACGATACTCGAACAGAACGATATGATCACGTCCGTTGGCACCGCCAAACAACGTATCCAGCACGCGTAGCGGTGGAATACGAATCGTTCCGGTATTCAAACCCAAAACAAGGACAGCAAAGCTGATCCCCGCCAATACCAAACAAACGAGCCAAGCCTTTTTCGTTCTTGTGTCCCCAATCCCTAAAGAGCGACTCACTATAAATCCCTCCTTTCCTTACGGGCGAGAAAGAGGAAAAAGGGTACTCCGATAAAAGACACCATAATCCCAATAGCTAGCTCCTCTGGCGGATTTGCCATTCTCGCTCCCAAATCTGCCAGCACCAGTAATACGGCTCCCAATAACGCAGACAGCGGCACGATCTGGCGATAATCCACACCGATTAGCTTGCGAGCAATATGTGGGATAACCAAACCTACAAAGCCGATGGCTCCGGCAGCCGATACAGATAGGCCGGCCAGTACCACTACAGTCAGCAGACCCAAAAGCCGGATACGCCTGAGATTCAACCCAAGGTTTAACGCCACCTCATCGCCCATCGAAATCAGCGAAATGGAACGTGCCAGCCCCATAGACCAGACGATCACAATAAGCAAAATTGGTGCAAGAATCTCAAGCTGCGACCATTTAATCCCGGCTACACCACCCGCATACCAGAAGGCTAAATCCTGACTTAGATCAAAATAAATCGCAATCCCCGAAGTCATGGAACCTAACAAGGCAGCCGTCACAGCTCCAGACACCGTCAATCTCATAGGTGTCAATCCTCCCGGTGCAGATGCTCCCAGACCAAATACTAGTAAGGTACTCATCAGCGCACCAAGGAACGACAATACAATTAACGTCCCATAAGGTAGATTGGGGAAAAAGGCAAAACTCACTGCAACTACAAACATCGCTCCTGCGTTAATGCCCAGCACACCTGTATCTCCCAGCGGGTTGCGTGTAATACCCTGAATCAGAGAGCCTGCCACCGCCAGCGCAGCTCCAATAACTGCTGCACCAAGTACACGCGGTAATCTCAGCTCGTGAATGATCTGATGTGTCATTAGCGAACGATCATAGTGGAATACTGCCGACCACACGGTGCTTACGGTCAAGTCCTTGGCTCCTAGAGAAATGGCGGCGAATATGGTCAAAGCCAACAATACAGCCGAAGCTGTGAACAACAACGCCTGCCGAATCCTACCCGCTCGAAGCACTGGACGTGCTGTTATGTCTACTTCAGGAACTGCCCTCTCTGTCAGAGCTGTATGTTTGTCCATGCTGTCTTTGGACTGCATTTGGTGAGGTCACTCCCTCCATACCTGAAAATCATCACGTTTCTTATAACGATAATGATAATTATTATCAACTTGATACATAATAGCATGTTTCTATGACATTGCAAGCCAAAAACTGTTCCCCTTAGGAGGAACAGTTTTTGAATATATCTATATGATTTTACTGCACAAATGACTCCAAACGGTCCTCTCTTTAGTACGTAGGCCAGCCTGCCGAATCCCATTTCAAATCACTAATCAGAAGCTTTGGATTTCCACCATCAGTGGCATCATAGGCATGACGTGCAATCACACTGTTGTTATAGACAGATTGTCCACCCGGTCCCTTCCAACGGTCATTCCCTGCATCCAGTATCGTTCCACCGCCATCCATCAGGCTTTTGCCGCTCTTGTCCACATACGGTCCTGTAATACTAGTAGAGCGACCGTAAATAATCTTATAATTACTGTCTACGCCTTTGCAGCAGTTATCAATGGAAGCAAACAGATAATAATAGCCGTCGCGGTATGTAACATGTGGCGCTTCCAAACCACCAGCCGTACGCTTGGCGATAGAATAGATCTGGCCCGTAGGCTTCATCGTATTTTTGTCCAATCGAGTCACTTTCAAGCCTGAATTCCATGAACCAAAGGAAAGCCACGGGTTACCGGAAGCGTCAATGACGAGATTCGGGTCAATGGCATTATAATCGTTAGCATCCGTCGTACGCAGCACTAGTCCATCATCTCTCCAGCTCCCCGCGCCAATGCTCGTTGCGGAAGCTAGTCCGATAGCCGAGGTCCGGGCACCAAAAGTAGAAATGGAATAGTACAGCCATACCCGTCCATTATACTTTTGAGCATCCGGTGCCCATACATCGTTAGTCTTTTGCTTAGGTACATACGATTTCCACCATGATGGCGGTGACAGGAATATTTGCGGCAATCTGTAAAAATTGCGTCCGTCATCCGATCTCTGAACCTGTATCCCCTGCCCTGTGGAGAAAATATACCATGCGTTGCCTTCCTTCGTAATGGACGGATCATGCACTGCCACATCGCCAGTTAACGCCCAATGCTCTGCGGATGCAGATGGCATCACTGACAGCATTAAAGCAGCCGAGGTTACGGCAGCAAACGCCGTTCGGGTCAATTTACTCTGTACTGATTTTTTCCATGCCTTCAACATTCTTTCGCACCTCCGAATGAGTATCTTATAATGAAATTCAGGTGACACACCTATTACATTAGTGTTTATACTTATGAAGTTACCCATATATTAACCTATCACATTCAGTTTTGTAAACGCTTTATTTCAAATAAAAAGAAATTCGTAAACTACGCATAACAATATACATACGAGGATTTTGCAAAATTCTGATACAAAAAAGGAGCCCATAGGCTCCTTTTCAAATTAACATATTAAATAGATTTTCGTTTTTGTTCAGTTCCGTGTATTTAAGCCCCTTGCGGTTCATTCGTTCAATTAAAGGAAGATAGTCTTCCTTGTGGAACAGCTCAATGCCGACCAGAGCTGGTCCATTTTCCTTATCATTCTTTTTCGTATATTCAAACCTAGTAATATCGTCGTCTGGTCCAAGCACATCCTGTAGAAACTCACGCAGTGCCCCAGCTCTTTGCGGGAAATTCACCATAAAATAATGCTTCAGTCCTTCGTAAATGAGGGACCGTTCCTTAATCTCCTGCATACGATCTATATCGTTGTTACCACCGCTGACGATACAGACAACCGTTTTGCCTTGAATCTGCTCGCGATACAGATCAAGTGCTGCAACAGGCAGTGAGCCCGCAGGCTCCACAACAATCGCATTTTCATTATACAGCTCCAGAATCGCGGTACATGCTTTGCCTTCCGGTACCTTCACAATATCGTCCAAGGTATGCTTACAAATATCGTATGTCAGCTGACCCACACGCTTCACTGCAGCTCCGTCAACAAATTTGTCTATTTGATCCAGTGTAACCACCTTGTGCACACGCATCGCTTCCGTCATCGACGCCGCGCCGAGGGGTTCCACGCCAATTACCTTGGTGGACGGACTCACGGTTTTAACATACGTACCTACGCCTGCCGCCAAACCGCCGCCGCCAATCGTTACGAACACATAGTCCATAGGTGTATCTAGGCTCTCCATCACTTCCATCGCAATCGTACCATTGCCCGCAATAATTTTCGGCTGATCGAACGGATGGATGAAGGTCATTGCCTGCTCGCTGCACACCTTCATGGCCTCGTCATAGGCATCATCAAACGTGTCTCCGGTCAGAATGACCTCTACACTGTTACCGCCAAAGCGACGAACCTGCTTGACCTTCTGATTGGGCGTTGTACTCGGCATAAATATTTTACCGTGGATACCAAGAGCATTACATGAAAAAGCCACACCTTGCGCATGATTCCCTGCACTCGCACACACGATTCCTTTTTCCATTTGCTCAGGGGTCAAGCTACGGATCATGTTGTAAGCTCCACGGATTTTAAAGGACCGCACGACTTGGAGATCCTCTCTTTTCAGATACACATTACAGTTATATTTGGCCGATAGGACGGCATCCCTCTGTAAAGGTGTACGTACAATCACCTCACGCAGCATATGATGCGCTCGTACAATATCTTCCATGCCAACGGTTGACGCCATGGTCGGGTCAGTTTTCTGGGTTTCTGTTGGTTCCATAGGTTCTCCACGCTCCGCCTGAATATTTCTGTATTTGAGCATTTTGCATAAATCCCAAGAGCGATTTCAAATCAGCAATATACAGATCGAAACGGTTTAGTTCGTCTATATATTGTACTTTTGAGCGTCAGGAATCGAATTATGCAAAGTGCTGTATTTGAAATCTTTCAAATATCATACCACGTTTACCCATAGCTTGTGCAGATGATAGTCATGAAAATGAGAATGAAAATCAATCGAATCTAAAAAAAGGCAGACCGGGACAATACCCGATCAGCCTTTTCTGACGTTGCACATTTCTTGTATTCCATTGCTCTATTTAATACCCTTCCAATTATCCTTTTACTCCGCCTGCCGTCATCCCTTCAATAAAGTAACGCTGGAAGAACAGGAACACGACGAGAATCGGTAAAATAGCCAAAACGGATCCCGCGATCAGCACATCATAATTGTTGCCATACGGCGTCAGCAGACTGGACAGTCCAATTGGCAGTGTCAGCATGTCGTTGGTACGTAATACAATCATCGGCCACAGGAAGTTATTCCAACTGTTCATCGCCTGCAAAATAGCCATTGCCGCAAATGCAGGCGCCATCAGAGGCATCATAATCCGCACGAAAATGCCATATTCTGAACAGCCGTCAACCCGCGCAGCATCCATGAAGTCCTTGGGAACACCACTCAAATATTGACGGAAGAAAAAGATCGGGATCGGCGCGACGACGAAGGGTAGAATTACGCCCCATACTGTATTAATTAGCTTCATGCCAATCATTAGCTTGTAGAGCGGCAGCATGATAATTTCTACCGGGATCATCATCACGACCAGTACCAGTGTGAAAATCACATTTTTCAATCTAAAACGGTACATCTCCAGACCGTAGCCAACCATCGCGGACAATATCAGACATAACACCGTAAACAAGACGGTAATGACAAT
Source organism: Paenibacillus sp. OT2-17 (assembly GCF_009827695.1). Taxonomy (NCBI): domain Bacteria; kingdom Bacillati; phylum Bacillota; class Bacilli; order Caryophanales; family Paenibacillaceae; genus Paenibacillus; species Paenibacillus sp. OT2-17. The sequence continues at coordinate 5,368 of NZ_WUDQ01000057.1, forward strand.
ACTGTTCCAGTACCATTGAAAATAATCCGTCGTCCCCTGAAAGATGAACGCATAGTTTTTCAAGGACATGATGCCCCACTCCAGCTTAAGATTCAAGCCGTAGCGCAGCAGCTCCGTCGATGGCTTGAACGAGGCAAGCGTCACGGCAAATAGCGGAAACAGGGCAAACCCGGCAAACAGAATGAACAGGACAACGAGCAATGCGGATAACGAGCCTTTTTGTTTCTGAGCCATCGCTTAATCCTCCTTCCGGAACATACCGAAAAATTTGAGCTGGATCAGGTTCAGCACGAGTGTAAATACGAGCAATACAATGCCCACCGCAGCTCCGAATCCCATACTGTTCTGCTCCAGACCTTGGCGATAGAGATAGCCAACAATTGTTAAACCAATATCGTTCGGGGAGTTATTTCCGTTCCACAACATGTAGCTCTCCGTGAACATGGACAACCCCGCATAAATGCTAATCGTAAATACGTAGATCGTTACTGGTTTCAGCATAGGAATCGTAATCCGCCAAAATGAATCGAAACGACTGGCTCCATCAATCTGCGCAGCCTCATACAACTCAGGAGGAATGTTCTGGAGTCCCGACATGTAGTACAACATATTTACGCCCAACCATCTCCACAAGGCCAGCACAATCAACGCTAAAAAGCCGGTGTTCGCATTCATTAGCCATTTGTAAGGCTCCAGACCGAATACCCCCAACAGGGAGTTCATCAGCGAACCATCCAATTCCCCGAACATGAGGCGGAAGATCGTTCCTGCTACCACCACCGAGGTTAGTGCAGGGATAAACATCACGGAGCGAAACAACCCTCTGCCCGGCATTTTAGGCGAATTCAGCAATACTGCCAATACCAGCGGCAGAGGAATCAGCACGACTAGTGTAAGCAGCGTATACAGGACGCTATTCAATATCGCCTTTCCAAACGTAGGATTGATTAAGTCCTTATAATTCTCCAGTCCAACATAAGTTGTTATCCCTGGCAGGACTTCCTGAAAGCTCATAATGACCGTCGATATGACCGGATAGGCAAAAAATAACGCAAAGGACAGTAAAAATGGAAGGACAAACACATACGGTGCCGTACGGCTGGAATGAATAAAGCGACTCCATCGGCTTCTGGTCGGACGCTGAGGTTGTGGCGGCTGACCTGTCGGTACATTAGCGTTCGTATGAACGGGCGTTGCCATGAATCTCACTCCCTTTCCTGTTGGGGTCTATCTCAGTTCATCTGCCAGCTCATGTAGCACCGTGGCTGGATCTTCGCCATTCTGTAGTGTCCGATAAAGTATTTTATTGCGCACAGCACTGGCGATATCAGGCGTTTTCGGACCGATATGCACCGCATTGATTTCATCTTTGACTTCGATGAGCGTGTCAAAAATATTCGTTCCGAAATACTCCGTAAATTTATTCTTGGCTTTGGCTTCCGGCATGGTCCACACTTCACTACGGATGGGATCAAAACCAAGCTGCTTCCAGATCTCCACATTCCCTTGCTTGGATAGCTTGGCAAAGGCCAGAAAGCGCATCGCCAGATCCTGGTGCTCTGATTGGTTCGTGACTACCGTCCCGGTTCCACCCATACCCGCTGAGCGAAAACCACCTTTTTCCCACGCTGGCATGGGTCTGATGATAATTTTACCTTTTAGGTCAGGCATGTAATCCGTAAAACGTCCCATATACCACATCGGCATCCATACCGAAGCGGCCCCACCTTTGTTCATAAATCCGTAGTATTCCTCCATGTGATGCCCGCCGCCCGGTGCGGGAATAGCGATTTTGTCTTTTATCATCTGTTGAAGAAACTCGAGTGTTTTAATATTGGTTTCGTTATCCAACGTCAACTCGCCCTTGTCATCCAGAAAATCTGAATTTTGCTGGGAGATCATCGGCCAATAGCTCCATAGGTCATTCGTTTCTAAGGTCGCCATGGGCTTGCCTGTTTTCGCCAGTACTTGCTTGCCTGCAGCAGCATAGTCTGCCCAGGTGACGATGGAATCCGGGTTTACCCCCGCCTGATCCATAATCTCTTTATTGTAATACATCACTTCGGCCCCAACGTGGAAGTCAATGCCGTAATATTTACCGTCTTTGCCGTAAATCTGTACTCTGGAAGGCACAATGTTATTGATCTCGGGGTCAATCACCGGATTGAGCGGGACCAGCTGCGGTATGCCTTTGAGGAAATTACCGATCTTGTTCACCTCGATATCCGCGATATCCGGCGCTCCCACCCCCGATTGCAGCGCAATCGACAGCTTACTGTGATGGTTATCATAAGGAAATGTATTCGCTTTCAAATTAATCAATTCATCAGGGTGCTGTTGGTTCCATTGGTCAGCCATTTGCAGAAAAAACTTCTCATGCAGTTCATTGAACGTCCATAATACAAGTTCTGTTCCCGGCCCATCCTTTTCATCGGTCTTGAAAGAACAGCCTTGCAGCAGTCCAGCCATCAAAACCACCGCCATAAGCATCAAAGCCATGCGTTTTCTTCGCAGCAGCATATCCTTCCCCCTTCGCATGATGAAATCCTAATTCGTAAATGATTGCGCTTTCTTTTATTATTTAACATCAACACAAATTAGTTTACAACAACATTATTTATAAAATATTTATTTTCAACGCGGATTAGCGTCTCCTTTGCATTATAGGGGGAAAATGAATTGAATGAGGCTATGATGATTTTTGCATAAAAAAGAGGCCCCACTCGAATTGAAACTCGAAGTTGGGCCTCGCTTTTTTAACTACTCTTGGGAATGGGCTGCTTCGTCCTTCACTTCTTCCCGAAATGATCTAATACTTTCTTTACGACGATTATTTTTTTCTTCGATCTGCTTACGCTCCTCGTTGCTGATTTCAGAGGAAAATTCGTTTAGATATCCTTCAGCTTCATGCAGGTTCTGCTGTGTGTTCTGAATACTTTGTTGCAAATGTTCAACATTATCGGCTCGATTATCTGGTTTTGCCATTCGTTTGTCGCCTCCTAATTATGGGGTCGCTCAGTAGAGCGCTAATCCGTAGCTTGATCGCTATCGGAGCATTTTATGCATTAAAATGCTCCCCAAACCACTTTCCTGCGGCTTCGGCTTCAGTCCGAGTCAATTGATGACCATTGCGTTCCCAATATGCTTCCACCTGCGCTCCGGCCCCTTCCAATAATGCTTGCAGCTCCTGAGATTCCGAAATCGGAACAATGGGATCATTCTCACCGGAAGACAAAAATACAGGGATACCATTCAAAGCTGGCAAATCCAGGCCACGCAACGGCACCATTGCATGGTGCAAAATAGCTCCACGTAACGCTTTTGCATCGTGAAAGAGCATGCTGGCGGCTATGTTTGCACCATTGGAATAGCCAAGAGCCACCACGTTATTACGATCAAAATCGTATTGCTCTGCAGCTGTGTCCACAAATTCGCTCAGTTCTTTGGTGCGAAATACGAGATCCTCAATGTCGAACACTCCTTCTGCCAAACGGCGAAAGAAACGTGGCATCCCATTTTCCAGCACATTTCCTCTCACGCCTAACACAGAAGCTCCCGGTGCTACCATCTCGGCCAAAGGTATCAGGTCTTGTTCGTTCCCGCCTGTACCATGCAACAGCAAAATAACCGGGGCTTGCGGATGATTTCCTTTACGAAATACGTGTTTCATTTATATTTCCTCCTCATTTTTTCTTTAAATTAAGATTCTTATTTTTAGTATAAATTAATTATAGCCAACTTCGCTGCCTTTTACAAACCTAATTAGCCTGATCTAAATCTTTTTTCTAAAATGATGTCTTGTTCCATTGACATGCAGTATAGCTCTATTTTACTATGATGTTAGATATTTAGAATATTATCTAAATATCTAAAGGAGGAAATGTATTTTGAACGATGCCTTCAAAGCTTTGGCTGATCCGACCCGGCGTACAATCTTACAGCTTTTAAAGGAGAAAAGTATGAGCGCAGGTGAAGTGGCTGAACATTTTCAAATTAGTAAGCCCAGCATCTCCCACCATCTCAATATCCTGAAGCAGGCTGGGCTGGTGCTGGATGAACGACAGGGGCAAAACATTATCTACACCCTGCATACAACGGTTGTGGCGGATGTCATCGGTTGGATGTTCAGCATCGCCCACTCCGATACCCCTGCCCAGAAAAATGTGAATCATATCAAGGATACGGAGGGATCTGAATGAAATTTCGAATACATTGGAGCTTTACAGATGTTTTGACGACTTTGATTGCCTTATCACCTGCGATAGGAGCTATATTGCTGTACGACCGACTTCCCAATGTTCTAGCCTCGCATTTTGGCTTTGACAATACAGCAGACGGGTATATGAGCAAAAGTGGTTCTATTATCATGCTCGTGCTGTTGGGTCTAGTACCGCTGGTCATTCGATTGGCACGCTACATGGACCCCAACAGAGCTAATTATGAGAAATTTTCAAAAGCCTATGAAGTTACGCGTGCAGGTATTTCTTTGGTTCTGGCTGTAGCTGGATGGGGGATGCTGCTGTATAACCTGAACATACGACTGCAAATGAATACTATAATTTTGGGGGTAATAGGCCTGCTGCTGCTGGTGATGGGTAATTATATGACTCAGGTGCAGCCGAACTATACCTTCGGTATCCGCACTCCGTGGACTCTGTCTAACCCCGAGGTATGGCGTAAAACGCACCGTTTCGGTGGACCTATGATGATGCTCGGTGGTGCTTCGGGTTTGGTGGCGGCATGGGTCGATGGAGTGGCGGGAACGGTCATTTTTCTATCCATGCTGATCATATCCGTCATCTCTCCCATACTCTATTCTCTCTTGTTGTATCGTAAGCTAAACCAGTAAGCAGACAAAGCCAAACCTGAACCTAAAAAAGGAACCTCCCAATCCACGTAAACGTAGAATTAGGAGGTTCTTTGTACATTTAATCTTAATATTAGAACAGCAGCTTATCGGGATGCGTGCCTACACGCTCATCAAGATGAAGACCATTGATTCGTTCAATATCCTCAGCCGTCAATTCAAAGTCGAATAAATCAGCATTTTCGCGAATACGATGCGCGGTTACAGATTTGGGAATCGTCACAATCCCCCGATCCAGATGCCAACGCAAAATAACCTGCGAAGAGGTTTTACCGTATTTGGCAGCAATCTCAACGATGTCCGCTTGCTCGGTTAATTTCCCCTTCATCAGCGGACTCCACGATTCAAGCTGAATCTGGTGCTCCCGGCAGTATTGATGCAGCTCTTGTTGAGTCAGACGAGGGTGAAGCTCCACTTGGTTGATGACAGGAACCATGTTGCTGTCTTTGAGGAGGTCTTCGAGATGGTGAACTTGGAAGTTACTAACTCCGATAGCGCGTACGCTTCCTTCTTCATACAGTCGTTCGAATGCCTTCCAGGTTTCCTTGTACTTATCCTTGCCAGGCCAATGAATGAGATACAGATCAATGATATCCAGACCCAGCCGCTTACGGCTTTCCTCAAAGGCACGCAGTGTTGAATCGTAGCCTTGATCCTGATTCCATAGCTTGGTAGTTACAAACAGGTTTTCTCTAGCCGCTCCACTATCACGAATGGCTTGTCCAACCAGTTCCTCGTTGCCGTAGATCGCCGCTGTATCAATGTGACGGTAACCGACCTCAATAGCTGTTTTGACCGCTTCGTAGACCTCATTGCCTTCCGCCTTGTAAGTACCGAAACCGAGCCAAGGCATCTGAACTCCGTTATTCAGTACAGTTGTATCCGCAATGTTCCCCATGTCTATTCCTCCTGTTCCTGATTATGAATTATTCAACGGGATGATTACAGTTTAGTTGCATCCTGAAAAGCATTCACTTGAAGTGGAGCAGCCAACAATTCTTTAGCCGCGGCAACAAATGCCTGGAAATGGGCAGAATTATTATGGAAATCTACAGCAGCAGCATCTTTCCACTCTTCAACCATCGTAAATGCGTTGGGATCATTCAGATCCTGCATTAACGTGTAACGTACATTGCCTTCTTCAGCTTGGGATGCGCTGATCAGCCCTTGGGTTTGTTGCAGAAAAGTCTCTCTTTTTTCAGGTAAAACTTTCATATCGGCATGAATAATAATCATATTATGTTCCTCCTCGTATTATGTAACTATTTCTATTATAGACCATTCTTTCGACAGAATAAAAGTGCGGGCGTTTCTGTAATACAGTAAAATAGATCGTATGGGGGAGAAGATCAGCTGATCCGTTCCTCCTATATTTTGTTTAACGGCGGTGAAGGCATGTGCGTTTTCAGACAAAACTAATGGTATTTATATCTCTTTTAGTACTGGTAGTTACCGGGCTGTTGGGATTATCCTTTCGATATATGATCACCTCCGCTCTATATGATGAAATCGGAGAAAGGGCGCTCACCGTCGCCAATACCCTCGCCGTAGATGCGCAGGTCAGAGACGCTCTGGAGCAGACTGAGACGACGCAATTGCGTTCGCGTATCAACGAGGTCATAAAGCCTGTCCAAGCCAGCAGCGGCGCTGATTTTATTACTATTGCTGATCGTCATCTCATTCGACAGTGGCATGTAAACCCGGAGCGTATCGGCACGCCTATGATAGACCCCATGAATGATAAGGTACTGCAAGGGCAGTCCTTTATCACTGAATCGACGGGTTCTCTCGGACCGTCAATACGCGCCAAAACAGCCGTTTATGATACGCAAGGTAAGGCCATCGGGCTCGTCTCTGTAGGTTTTTTAATGACAGATGTGCAGCAAAATATTCGTACATACACATATGCATGGCTCTGGTTTATGGTGGGCGCGCTGATGATCGGCATATTGGGAAGCCTGGTTATAGCGCAACGGGTTCGACGCGCACTGCATGGACTGGAGCCAGTGGAGATCGGACGGCTGTACCAGGAAAAGCAAGCCATTATTGAGTCCATCGGCGAAGGAATTATCGCGGTTAATAGTAACGGACAAATCACACTTGCCAATCCACAGGCAGCTCGCTTGATCGGACTCCCCGCGGAAACCTCTATCTACGGATGCGACCTTCGTCACTTGACAGGTGTTCCAGATGTACTGGTTGATATGCTTGTTGCCGATTACACAGTAGAGCATTCAACGATGGGGCCAGATCAGGGACAGGACATATGGAATAAGGAAATTGAGGTCCAGCAGCGAATTGTAGTCGTCAGCCGTGTGCCGATCCAGGATCGTTCCGGTCGCATCATGGGCACGGTTGCCAGTCTGCGTGACAAGACCGAACTGCTCCACATGACACAACAGTTGACAGAGGTCAAAGATTACGCGGAAGTACTTCGATCACAAACACACGAATACGCCAATCGGCTGTATCTCATATCCGGCCTGATTCAGTTGGAGTGTTATGACGAAGCGGTGGACTTTATCACCCAGGAATCAGAGGAATATCGTGTACACAGGCCGATTGGCACAGCTCTCCTAACCGATTCAATCATCGCCAGCCTACTGATCGGTAAGAAGAAACAGGCGCTGGAAAAAGGGGTTTTACTCCATTTTGATATTAAAGGAGCATTCTCAACCCAGTCTCCTACGTTGGAGTGGTCCTTTCTCGCTTCCATAGCCGGAAACCTGCTGGACAATGCCATGGAAGCTGTTGCGATGTCCTCCCTCTCTGACGGACAGGTCTGGTTCCGGCTTGAAGAAACGACTGAAGCCATCATCGTCGAAGTTGCGGATAACGGATCGGGAATTTCGGACGATATCCAAGAAAAGCTGTTTGTCAGGGGAGCTTCGACCAAAGCAGATGCAGGACATGGATATGGCCTTGCTCTCGTGCTGGAGTACACTGAACGAATGGGCGGCTCTATTGAAGTGCATGAACGGCCTGGTGGTGGAAGTATTTTTGAGGTATACATTCCTTTACATAGGACAGATATGAGTAATGATGCAAAAGGAGGTTATGCCCATGAATGAGCGGGTTTTATCGGACATTGAGGTTCTTATTATTGAAGACGATCCGCGAATTGCGGAGATTAACCGCCGATTTATTGAAAAGGTAGACGGGTTCACCGTATGTGCAATCGCGACGAACGAATTTGAGGCAAAACTTCAACTGGACGTGCTCCGTCCTCCTCTAGTCGTGCTGGATGTTTATTTTCCTGATACAGATGGTCTAACCCTGCTATCGTTCATTAAGCAACACTATCCGGGTACAGATGTTATTATGCTGACTGCCGCCAAAGAAGCTGAAACAGTGGTACAAGCCGTTCGAGCAGGCGTGTTTGATTTTATCGTAAAGCCGCTTATATTCGAGAGATTGCGTGCGACCTTGGAGGAATATGCCCGATTTCGGCGACAAATCACAACATGGCAAGAGGAACAATCCACAGTCGAACAATCTGAAATTGACAGTTTGCTTCAAAGCGCGGGCACCGGTCGGATGGCGGGGAACGGAGTCGGAGAATTATGGGCCAAAGGCATCGATAAAGTAACCTGCGACAAAGTGCTAGATCTCCTGAATCGACGGGGTGAGGTGACTACAGGTACAGTGGGAATTGAGCTGGGTATGAGCCGCTCTACAGCCAGAAGGTATCTGGAGTATTTAGTGGAAAGTGGCGACGCGCACCACGATCAGGTGTACGGAACCGTCGGCAGACCGGAGCGTATCTATCGGCGACAGCGGAGGGATGCATAAACCACCCAACTCTGATGTCCTGTTACTTCCCCCTCCTCCTATTCATAATTTTATTGAATTTAATTCACTTAATCGATCAAAACGGTTTAAATGACCACATTATTTACGTCCTCCTTCCCGATTGCTAGAATGATCAACAGTTAGTTGATTGATAATGATTATCAGTTTCTCTGATAATCATACTGGAACGGGGGATAACGTATGGCAACACCGAAACAACCACTGCGCACAGGCATGCTGCTTGCAGCGATCCTGGCACTACTGACGGTCATTATGGCGGGATGTGGACGCCAGTCACAAGATAACAGCGCAGTAGCACCTCAAGCAACAGGCGACACTCGAATGATTAAACATGAGATGGGAGAAACCAAGGTTACAGGTACACCCAAAAGAATCGTAACCCTGGAATTCTCTTTTGTCGATGCCACAACCCAACTGGGCGTTACTCCTGTCGGCATAGCTCAGGAAAATGACGATGATATTGATGGGCTGCTCGGTAAGAAAATCAACTTCACACCAGTAGGCACGCGCAAACAGCCAAACCTGGAAACGATTAGCTCCCTGAAGCCGGATTTGATTATTGCCGATCTGAATCGTCATAAAAGCATATACAAAGAACTAAGCGAGATTGCTCCGACCATTGTTCTAAAGAGCCGCAATTCCTCCTATGAACAAAACCTGGCATCCTTCGGTGTCATCGCCGATGCGTTGGGCGAGAAGGAAAAAGGCGAGCAAATTCTCACTGCGCATAAAGCTACCATGGAAAAGTTAAAAGAAGGCATCAAAGCTGGCGAGTCACGTAGCGTATTGCTAGGGGTATTCCGCTCTGATTCACTATCGGCTCACGGTGCTTCATCCTTTGATGGACAACTGCTGGAGCAAGCGGGTATTCACAATGCCCTTCAAAATACAAGCGAGCCTACCGTCAAGCTGACGCTGGAACAGATTGCACAAGCGGATCCTGATGTGATCTTTTTGGTGGAAGCCGATGAGAAGCTGATTGCGGAATGGAAGCAAAACCCGCTTTGGCAAAACATTACGGCCGTCAAAAAAGGGGAAGTTTACGAAGTGAACCGGGCACTATGGACCCGGTACCGTGGACTCGGCTCAGCCGAGAAAATACTGGAGCAAGCCATTTCGCTTCTGTATCCCGCGCAAAGTAAAGGAGACGGCTCCCGTTGATCGGACAAGTCTCACGCGACCGGCTGAATAAGCCGGTCTTCTTTGCACTTATCGCTGCGTTGCTGGCTGGATTGCTGCTCAGCGTGGCGATTGGCCCAGTCAGGATGGACATCCCCACCATGCTGACTGCGCTGTTCACCGAGCATCCGTCCAAGGATCAGCTCATTGTCTTGACGGTACGCCTACCGCGTGCCGTTATTGGCCTAATCGTCGGGGCGGGGCTCGCCGTAGCTGGAGCCCTGATGCAGGCCATCACACGCAACCCGCTGGCCTCGCCGCAGGTATTCGGGGTCAGCTCAGGCGCTTCGCTGGCTGTCGTGCTGTCCGTCGTGCTGCTGCCGAATATCGGATCGTCCGGCAGCATTTATTTTGCTATTGCCGGGGCCATCGCAGGCGGCTCCTTCGTATATGCGCTGGCCGGAACGGCGGGCATGACGCCGGTCAAGCTGGCCCTTGCCGGGATGGCCGTGCATCTGTTGCTGGCCTCCATCACCCAGGGACTGCTCGTGTTCAACGAGCAAATATCCGATGTGCTGTATTGGCTCGCCGGAGCCATCGATGGTTCCACTTGGGCCGACACGCGTCTGGTGCTGCCATGGTTCGCCGTGGGTATGATCCTCGCGCTGGCGTTGGCCCCCTCGCTCTCTGTGCTGAGCCTCGGGACGGAAGTCGCACAGGGATTGGGACAAAACGTACGTCTTGTCCGTCTACTGGCCTCGGCCTCAGTGATTATGCTGGCAGGCTCTGCCATAGCGGTAGCCGGGTCCATCGGCTTTGTGGGCCTGATGGTGCCGAATATCATCAAGATGTTTACAGGCGACAATTACAAGCGGGTCATTCCCCTGTCTGCAATCTGCGGAGCTCTGCTGCTGACATATGCAGACGTGCTTGGACGATTCATTGCATTTCCTTATGAGTCGCCCGTTGGTATTGTAACGGCGCTGGTGGGTGCGCCCTTCTTTTTATATCTGGCGCATAAGAACGGGAGGACTTCACGATGAAAAAACTGTGGATTTTACTCGCACTAATGCTGGGTGTTGCTTTTATAGCTATAGGCGTGGGCAGCACCTACATTACGCCCTCTGAGCTGATCACAGCTCTGACTGACCAGAATGCCTCTTCCTGGTTCATCGTTCACCACTATCGGCTGCCACGTGGTCTGCTGGCCATCATGGCCGGAGCTGGGCTGGCAGTAGCCGGTGTTCTGCTACAAGGCATGATCCGCAACCCGCTAGCCTCGCCAGATGTGGTAGGTGTATCCAAGGGGGCCGGCTTTGCGGCGGTTCTCGTCATCGTACTGCTACCCTCATCCCCAGTGGCGCTGTTGCCTGTAGCGGCCTTTGTCGGTGCCGGACTAGCTGCACTGTTGCTCGTACAGCTTTCGATGAAGGGAGGCATGCGTCCCAATATGCTAGCCTTGACCGGACTGGCGGTGGGCGCTATTTTTCAGGCTGCGACCGATTATATACTGGTCAAGTATCCACTCGAAGCCAGCGACACGCTCACTTGGCTAGCTGGAAGTCTGTGGGGAAAAGGCTGGGACGAAGTGTATGGGCTACTGCCGTGGTTAATCGTGTTGCTGCCTCTCGCCTC
>NZ_WUDQ01000580.1:0-2284 GCF_009827695.1 Paenibacillus sp. OT2-17
GACAAATCCTGCGCTCCCTCTCGTTGAACAGCTACCGAAGGCTCCGCTACATAGCAACCTTTTCCCTGTGTACAGGTAACCAAATGAATAGACTCCAGCTCAGCATACGCCTTGCTTACAGTTACGGGACTTACCGCAAGCAGGCTGGACAGATGACGGACAGACGGAAGCTTTGTGCCCTGAGGCAGCAATCCAGACTGGATGCGATCTGCTAATGTTTTGGCAATCTGTAAATATAATTTGACACTGCTATTGCGGCTGAGATCAATATGCATCGGAACCGTCCCCTCCAAAAATCAACTGTTACATTTAGACGTTTACTGTTATACTTCATTATCGATATAATACAACAAATTTCATAGTACAGTATAGAACACAGGAGATGATTGGATTGGAACACAAATTTTCGGGTATGGCTCGTACTCAGGGCTCGTCCATGGTAAGGGACATTTTAAAGCTGACACAGGGAACAGATGTGTTATCTCTGGCAGGCGGCCTTCCTGCCGATGCCTTTTTCCCCATCGAAGCTGTTGCTAAAGCCTATGAGCGGGTATTTCGTCTCGGCGGTACTACCGCTCTTCAATACGGCCTAACCGAGGGCTACATTCCTCTACGGGAACGTCTTGCAGCAATCATGTCATCCCAAGGCATCTCCGTCACCAGAGATAATATCATTATGACGACGGGCTCACAGCAGACCATTGATCTGGTTTCGCGTGTGTTGCTCGATCCGCAGGATACTGTATTGGTGGAGTCCCCTACTTATTTGGCGGCTCTTCAGGTATTTAATTCCTATGGTGCCAACATTGTAAGTGTAGATACAGACTCTAACGGTATGCAATTAGAAGATCTTGAAGCCAAGATCAAAAAACATCAGCCTAAATTCGTGTATGTCATCCCCACCTTCTCCAACCCGGCAGGAAGTGTTTGGAGTATGGAACGCAGAACAGGCGTTGTTGAACTATGCCGTAAATACGGCACTTTGATTTTTGAAGATGATCCTTACGGACGTCTTAAATTTGACGAAAACCTTAACTTTCCATCCCTTTTCTCAATTGATCAACAGTTAGGTGGAGACAGTCATGTAATGTACACTTCTACATTCTCTAAAACTGTCGCTCCAGGTGTTCGCTCTGGATGGTTGGTAGCCGATCAAGCTATCGTCGTTAAAGTCGCGAATGCCAAACAATCTGCCGATCTGCACTCCAGCAGTATTGATCAACGTGCTTTGAATGAGTTATTGGACTTTTTTGACTTGGACGGACATATTCGCACCGTGTCCTCTGAGTACCATACTCGTATGCTACGTCTCACGTCGCTAATGAGAGAACGCCAATGGGAAGGTATCACCTGGAATGATGCACTTGGCGGTATGTTTATGTGGGTTACCCTACCCGAGGGCTTCCGTTCTGATCGGTTGCTGCAACTCGCAATTCAGGAAGGAGTCGCATTTGTGCCTGGACAAGTCTTCTATGCTGACCTGAGCGGCAGCAACCATATGCGAATCAACTTCACGCATACCGACCCTTCCCTGCTTCCAAAAGCAGTTGACCGATTGGATCGAGCGCTGAAGATGTATAAAGAGGAAAGTGTGGTAAAAAGCGTGTGATGATGGAGTTGGCAGGATATGTACGTGAGGCCGCTTCACGAATCATTTGATTTTACGATCGCTGTTACCCCCTGATTCGTTTGGAATTTGAATAGTATGGTGGAATCTGGGACAAAGGTGCAGGCCTCGCTTCTACAGATTCAAATGCGTTGCTACGCTAACTACGTGCCTCATCCTCGAACGGTTTTACGGTAGAGGAAGTAAAAATTAAAATGAAAGCCCCCAGTAATTATGCTGGGGGCTTCATTCTAAGAAGGCAATTTTCTGCGTAAATACGGTATGTTAAAAAGGGTCTGCCATGATTCCCATTGGAATATGACACACCCTTTTTAATTCAATAAATACATTTGGATTAAAAGCTTTCATGCAAACAGGTCATTTACAAAAGTTAAATTTATGCATTTTAAGGTGTTGCAGTGGGGAAAGTTTTCCGTAAGCCGGGTTCTGTGCTATTCGTGGTACAGACGGGAACTACCCTCCCACTACAAGCGACAATCATCTATCTAGGCCGAACATTGCTATCCAGCTCCAGCGACCAACCTAGACACGCCTCGGGCTAAGGCTGCTTCGCGAAGAAGCTGTGTCCCATTAGGTCTTGCTCCAGATGGGGTTTACCAGGAACGAAGTCACCAGCGTTCCTCGGGGTCTCTTACACCTCGGTTCCATCCTTGCCTG
>NZ_WUDQ01000581.1:0-2278 GCF_009827695.1 Paenibacillus sp. OT2-17
TTTAATCAGTTTTTGGCGCTCCTGATCAGCAATTTTCTCATATTTCAGCATAATGAGTCTGCGGCCGTTTTCCATCTGCTGAATACGTACAATTTCAGATTGGAACGGAACATGCTCTTGAGTTCCGTTTTTATAAGGGACCAAAATCCAGCAAGATAATGATTCTCCTTCTTCAAGATGATGAGCTCCCTGGGTCTGAAAAGAAACGCCTCCGCCTCCCACATCATGCGTCTCTGCTACAAATCTGGACTCGTTCTCACCATGCTTTACCGCAATTTCCAAGTTGGCCTTAACCCGAAGAAAGTTTCGGCGCTGAATTTTGCTGATGCTGTCTGGAGCAGGTTTGTGGATGCGAACCATCCGGAGGATATCCTCTTTAAAACCCGTAACGTGGGTATTGAAATAATTTTTAATCCCACCCTCGCTCATAAAAAATATAGACAGCTCTTCCCCTAGAAACAATTTTTTCAAGTGTCCACTTGTTTGTGACATAGGAATTTCAATTAGAAAGTTCTGTGACTCCTCTTCCGCAATACGAGACTTAAATTCAAAAATCTCGTCCTTATGGTCAGTACCAGCCACTTGTATGTATAACACATCATTAATTTTGGGAAACAAATGATCCACCATCCTTGTCCATTAAAAGCTCTAATTAAGGTATATAATACCACGACTTTATGCCTATATTAAGCATTATATTTGTTCGAGCTATGACTAAAGCACAAAAAACCTCCTTCATGAAGGAGGTTTAGAGTGACTATTGATTCATTTTCATGTAATCAACTACGCATTACTTGCAGTAACCTGAGGTTCATCTGAATCTTTAACCTCTTCAATCGTTTCTTCCATCCCCGTATTGGCGTTAATGTATATCCGGTAAACGGAACCATTGATTTTACCACCAAATTCATAACACAGAACTTCATTCGAAAGTTCATTTTCAATTAAGGCTTTACGGTGGTAAGTTTCACGAAACTCAGGATTCAATTTTGCTCGTGCTGCGTTCAAATTCAATTTCGCTTGCGGAATGCGGCGGAGATGACTATGCTCATACACATAATCACTGGATTGAAAACCGATCACTTGTCCGTTATCAAGGCCTGATCTGACTGTGATTTTTTCTGGATAGATAATCACGTCCCCTTGTTGGCTCGCAAATGTAATGTTAGCTAAATTCCCGCTTTCATCATATGCAACTGGCTTCATTCCTTTGTAACCTTTTTGTTCAAGGTATTCACTAGCATAGCGAATCGCTTCATTACGTGTTGCTTTTTTAGGACCTACTGCCCTCATGTCATGATAAGAAATAAGCTTGCCGCCTTTTTTCGTGAAATCCATACTGGCCACGGGTTGCTTCTTATTTAGCAGGGTAGCTGTATAAGATGCCCATTCCGTTCCTTTACCGTTTTCTTGTACACGAATCTGGCTTTCTGGTTTTCCTGTAAACTGGGCAGCATTCCGCTTAATTTGCGCCGCATCCACGACCGGGAGATTCAATTTTTTCACTGAGCGCTTGTCATAGATACTTGCTACAGAAGGTCCCCAATCCAGTTCCTTGTAGCCCTCCACCTTTTTGTCCACCGTCTTGAAGCCATCAACAATGGTGTTATCCTTTGGACCCGTTTGGGAGCCTGGGGCAGCTTCCACATCCGTCCATCGCAAGTTTTTGCTAAGAACTTTTTGCCGGACTTCATGCATATTTTTCGAAATTTCTCTGGAATTTTTATATAACGTTTTTAGATTGGATATTTCTTTCTCATTCAAAGGCTCGTGATCCAGATCACGTACGGCAGTCTGATACGAAAATGTAGATACATGTGACAGCAAATCCTTGGCATGGTTAAACGGCATTACATTGAGAGGCAACTGATTGACCTCATTTTGGGCCTCACTTGTAATTCTCCACACGTTCATCAAACACTTGCGATGCATCGCGTGTGAAGTATTATGGACAGCAACCGCATTACCAAGTTGGGAATGCAATTGATCCATATGAAACGACAAATCATGAAACGCACGCTGATATTGATTTTCCGCTTTAATCGACATGCTTTTTGCCTGAAGAGACACCTCTTTTCTCATCTGGCTTTCCCGATAACCCCACACAAATGCTCCTATCATGAGCAGGGCAACAATCGGGAACAATACCGAACTAAGTCGCTTATACATATTGGGAGTCTCCTTTCTTCAATTACACTACCGATAGTGTGACAAGAAGAAAGCTCTCTTATGCATGGTTTTCCATGACTTCAACAATAAACTCGCAGTTATCGCAAAT
>NZ_WUDQ01000582.1:0-2270 GCF_009827695.1 Paenibacillus sp. OT2-17
CCAGAGTAAAAGGCAACACCGCCTGCATCCAGATCTATTTTCGTATCAAACAAGCGGCTGTTCTTTTCCCCGTTAATGCGCAATCCATCCTGCATATCAGCTCCGCCTTCGGTTCCGCATAACAGCGTCTTCGCTTCGCCAAACTCTACAACGTTCAATGCCCAGCTGGATTCCAGTACAATCGTAGCTCCATTTTGCATCGTAATAAAACCAAAAGCTGAGTCCTCTACCTTAAATTCCTCAGGATTCCAAGGCCCAAAGGCATTTGCCGCATCTTTACGATCCCCTAGCTTATGGAAGGTTGAACCTAGTACACTTTTAGGCTTGTAATTATCCATCAGCCAGAGTGTCAGGTCGAGTGCATGCGTGCCAATATCAATAAGAGGACCACCGCCCTGCTTCTCTTCATCCAAGAATACTCCCCAAGTCGGAACCGCGCGACGGCGTAGAGCAATGGCTTTGCCCAGATAAATGTCTCCAAGCTCTCCTTGCTCAACCAATTGCTTCAAATACAAACTGTCATCACGATATCGGTTTTGATACGCAATAGATAGCTTCTTACCTGTGCGGTTGGCTGCATCGAGCATCTCCCGTGCTTGCTCAGCAGTTTTAGCCATCGGCTTTTCACACAGCACATGCTTACCTGCCTCAAGCGCCGCTACGGTAATTTCTGAGTGCGAGTCATTGGGTGTACACACATGTACGACTTCAATGTCTTTATTTTCTAGCAACTGACGGTAATCACTATAAACTTGCGACCCTTCAACTCCAAACTTTTCTGCTGCCTCTTCAGCGCGCTCCTGAATGATGTCACAGAATGCAACGATTTCTGCACGCTTCTGCTTGGCAAGACTCGGCAAGTGTTTGCCGTTGGCAATGCCTCCACAACCAATAATCCCGATTTTGAGTGTTTTAGACATGAATATTTCCTCCCTGAGCTGCGTATTGTTGGAGCCATTTAATGCTGGTTTCAATGCTTTCGATTGGAGGGTTTGAGCAGAAATCCTGTTCCACGACGACCCAATCCACACCTGCCGGAATAGCGGCGTCTGTAATGGCCTGAAGCTGCACTTCGCCTTTGCTTTTTGTTGCTCGTCACGTGCCATATCCTTTAAGTGAATGATAGGCAGGCGTCCATTATAACGTCCGATGTATTCCACTGGATCATAGCCCCCATAGTATACCCAACAAGTATCCATTTCGACCTGTAACAAATCATCGGAAACCGCATCATATAAAGCATCGAATACCGGGCGATCATTGATTTTTTCTGTCAATTCAAAATCATGATTATGATAAGCCAGTATCAAGCCCTGTTCTTTCACTTTTTCACCAATACGATTCAAATTAGCAAAAATTTCATCCCACTGTCGCTGTTCTTCGGTTAAATAAGGAACGATTAGGTACTTATTGCCCAATTCTTTGTGGTATGCAATCTCCTCATCCAAATGATCCAACAAACGAGAATATTGTATATGAGTTCCGACAACTTCCAGATTCAGCTCATCCAAAAGCGCTCTGACATCCTTGGCATTGCGTCCGAAAAAGGTATGAAATTCTACCCCTTTATAGCCAAGCTCAGCTACCTTGCGCAATGTACCTTCAAAATCCTGTTCAAGCTCTTCCCTTACTGTGTACAATTGCAATCCTACTTTAGCCATTACCCTTCACCTCTTTAATTAGGATGAATTTTCCATTATATCTGTTCCATAATACAAATCCTCGTCCGGCTTGAACGTGCTTTCCATCGTAATGTGATTGCCTTCCAATGATGAGCGCTGAAAAGCATGCATGGCTTCTAACACATGGTAGGCCAGCTCAGCATTAGCACGATGGTCCGTGAATTTCAATGCGCCAAAGGCTTTTCACTGTACACATGCTTGCCTGCCTCTAGTATCGCCACATCTGTCAGTGCATGGCTGCCAGGCACTGACAGATTAAATACAAGCTCAATCTCAGGCTGACGAAGCAATTCATCCACCTTGTATACGTTTTCAATGTTGAATTCATCGGCCCTCTCCTTGGCCCTCTCATCTAGTAAATCAGCGACGGCCACCACTTCAATAAGTGGGCTCTTTTGGAGATTTTCAAGATATACCGAGCTAATAGTACCGCATCCGATAATCCCGGCCTTCATTCGTTCCACGTCGTCACACTCCTTGGCCTCCAACATGTACTTTCTCATCTAACATGTAAGCTTTACAGTTCACATAGTATTCTATTTCTGTTTCGTTTAAAATGAATAATATGATTAAAACATGAACAATCTG
>NZ_WUDQ01000583.1:0-2264 GCF_009827695.1 Paenibacillus sp. OT2-17
GCTAGCTATCTCGGCGGTTCGTTCATTAAGCAGTTCGGAACCGGAGGCTCCCGGTCTGTATGCATTAATTACCGTATTTATTGCGTTGGTGTTGAGAGAAGGGCTATTTCAGTTTCAATATCGCTACTCGATTAAACATGGTCATAAAGCGGAAGCAGATCGGTACGCTAACCATGAACGTTACTCGCTGTATGCATCGTTGATTGCATTGATCGGCATGATCGGTGCAATGACTGGCGAAGCAATGGAATGGCCTGCATTATTATATCTTGATCCAACCGCAGCTTTGCTGGTAGCCTGTCTGGTGCTGCGTAAAGGATATTTGATGGTAATGAATACCGCTTACCAGGTTCCTGCACAGCCCTTGCAGGAGGAAGACTCCCGACGCTTTATGGAGACGATTCAACGGGTGTATGGTATTGTAACGGTTGAACACTTACATGCCCAGGAAACAGGCCATTTCATAACAGTGGATGTAACGATAAGTGTGAACCCGCGGATTACGGTACAGGAAGCGCAGGAAATTGCCGATCGAGCAAAAAATTTACTGTTAGCCCGTTTTCCACAGGTGACCCATGTACAAATGCAGTTCATTTCTTATCAAGCCGGATATCCTTACAAATCCAATCATGAACTGCCAGATAATGATGTGTCGTCGTTGCTTCAATAGGGCAGACGACTATGAAAGAAAGGTGAATAGGATTGCTTCATTCGCAGTACAGATGGAAGACCCCAGAGGCTAACCTGGAAGCGGCTCAGCTGTTGACAGAAGAACTGGGGATTTCACCATTGTTGTCCCGGCTTTTAGTGAACCGGGGCGTCACTACCGCCGGGGAAGCAAACCGCTTTTTGTACGGAAGTGTGGACGATGTACACGACCCTTTTCTGCTTCTTGGTATGAAAGAAGCCGTGCCGAGAATTCGCCAGGCTCTGGAACGTGGCGAGCATATATTAATCTATGGCGATTATGATGCTGACGGCGTATCCAGTACATCATTGATGATTCAGCTCATGCGTTTTCTGAAGGCTTCCTATGATATTTATATTCCCCATCGTTCTAATGAGGGATATGGTCTGCATAATCATGCCCTTGATTGGGCTCATCAGCAGGGAGTTACGCTGGTCATTACGGTAGATACGGGAATTAGTGCAGTAGAGCAAATTATTTATGCAACTTCCTTGGGGATAGATGTTATTGTGACGGATCATCATGAGCCGCCTGCTGTACTTCCCGAGGCATATACTTTGATTAATCCGAAGCTACCCGGTTGCCCATACCCATTTAAAGGTCTTGCAGGTGTTGGTGTTGCCCTGAAGCTCGCCCAGGCGCTGTTGGGTGAGGTGCCGGAGGAATGGTTTGAAATCGCCGCTATCGGCACGGTAGCCGATCTGATGCCACTACATGGTGAAAATCGGACGATGGTACGCAGAGGGATTCAATCCATGAGAAACTCTGCATTTCCGGGTATTCGTGCGTTGCTCCATGTAGCGGGCGTGGATATATCTACAGTGACTTCAGTCAACATCGCATTTGCATTGGCTCCGCGGATTAATGCCAGCGGGCGCTTGGATCATGCGGGACGAGCAGTTTCTCTGCTGACGACAGAAAAAGAGGAAGAAGCAGATCAACTTGCGCATGCGCTGGACCTGCTCAATCGTGAGCGTCAACAGGTGGTCGAACGTATTGTGGAGCAAGCCGAGCAACAATTGGCATCCAAACTGAATGGAGGCAAGCAACCGTCAGTTAGTGTGTTGGCTGGTGAAGGCTGGAATGTCGGCGTTGTCGGAATTGTGGCATCCAAGCTATTGGATCGTTATTATCGACCGACCATTATTCTTGGTATAGATGCTGAGACAGGCATGTGCAAAGGTTCTGCCCGTTCTATTCCTGCATTGGATATTTACAGTGCTCTTACGGACAGCCATGAGCTTATGGAGCATTTTGGGGGTCATCCTTCGGCTGCGGGTATGACGCTGTCCCGTGACAATCTGGAATTGTTTGAAGAGCAGCTGAACCGCTATGCGGGTTCCATTCTGACACCAGAAGATCTCATTCCTGTAGCTGAAGCTGATATGGTCTGTCGTTTGGACGAGGTATCTTTGCAAGTGGTTGAAGAACTGGAGTTGCTTCAGCCTTTTGGTATGGGGAATCCTTCTCCACGATTCGTATTACAGGGACTGCAATTGCGTGAAGCTCGTAAAATGGGACGTGAGAAAAATCATGTGAAGCTCTTGCTGGAGCAGAACGGTTTATCGCTGGACGC
>NZ_WUDQ01000584.1:0-2264 GCF_009827695.1 Paenibacillus sp. OT2-17
GCGATGGTACTCGGTTCAGCAGTTGGCCTAAAGCTGGTAAGCTGATTAATGATGGAATTAGACATACTGGTCATCTTAGAACAGCAGCGAACTATCTGAATGCTTATGGACTATCATTAAATTTAAAAATAGATAGAAAAGACCAGCGTGCAGACAAAGTATCGATAAGAAATTTTGTCTGCATGTTTTTTTTGCATTTGCTTATCCTTCTATACTCTGATCTTTAGGATCGCCGCGTTGTGTTTTCAGTTTTAGAAAATGAAGAGTCATTTGAAGCTTCAGACGAATATCACCATCGCTTAGATCAATCTCGAAAAGCTCACGTATCCTGTTGATTCGATAGAACAAAGTATTTCTATGAATAAAAAGTGTTTTAGCAGCAATATTTGGAGTGTCCACATATTGAAGATAGGCTTCAAGGGTAGGTAGCAAACTTGTTTTGTGGGCATTGTCATAAGCAATTAACTTTTGGATAACTGGATGGCAGAAGTCAGCGAGATCGTTCTGTTCCGATATGATCTTTCCAATATGCTCGCAGAGATAGTCCTCATACATATACACTGGCTTGTTAGAATGAAGTTGGAACCCAATCTCGATGGCGGTTAGGCATTGCTTATAATATTTTCGCAAAAAGGTTAAATGACTAAAGCAGTCACTCAGCGAAGCAGTTAGGCCGTTTACTTGGAGAAATTCCAGAATTCGTTTGTCTTCAGCAATGATTTTACAGGATGAATCAACAAGGGAAATGAGAAATACAATACGTCCCTGATATACGATCCAACGGCTATCCGGAAGTAATTGGATCATATGCTGTGCAACCAGCTGAACTTTCCCGTCAAAAAAGCCGTTCTTCAGGTCTGTCAAGGTCAGCACTCTCAGGTAAGGTGTAAGCGTCCATTCCAGATGAGCCAGTCGCATTGCGATGACATTAGCATCATTGAGCTCGCCTGTAAGCAGTTCGGAAAGCAAAAAACTATGCATCATTCCTTGATTGCAATTATAAAAGTCGTTCTTTTGCAATTCTACCGAAACTAGCTCACAAAGAAATTGTACGAGTTCAAAATCAATATCTGTAAATTTACGATCCAGTTCCATAACACTGACCTGCGCGAATTCTATACCATGTACGTACACAAAAGCTGTTATCCAACAGTCGTTGGTCTCGGGATCGCGTGAATAATAAGGAATAAGAGCCATACGGGTCAGTTCGTACAGATTGGATTTCTTCATGCTCTCAATATTACTGTCAAGAATATAACCCAAATTTCGCTGCTGTTCGATATCAGGTCGGCTGGGGATGGGGGCCTGACACATAGCGAGTAACTTATAGCCTGCGTCGACAATGATTACCGGATTACCAAAGATGCGGGAGGCCTCGTTTGTCAAGTATTGTAAACCTTTGTTTGAGTAAAGTGCGGATATCAGAGTGTGCATATGCTCAATGAGCCGATTCTCATGAGCAAGTATAGATGAAATCTTTCCCGAAAGATCCAGCAGATCCAGTCCATTTGGCAGAAGGGTAAGACAAGTATAAGAGTCTACAAGTGCATCACAATCCTGAATGCAGAAAAGAGGAGTGTCTGTAGGAAAGTCCTTTGGCAAATCCGAAAGCTTGCCTATATAAGCTGTGTCAGCCTGGAAAATGGAACTCAACCGCAGGATAGTAAATTCACTGATTTCTTTTGTTTGCATGGCCTCTTCGGGCAAGGAAAGATAACAGTCGCTAAGTTTTCTGATTATTTTTTGAATTTTCACGAGAGCAGCCTCCAAAAGCTTTTTAATCCTTGTGCAATATTACAAAACATCGTCACTATATTGGACCATATTTAAATTCCAGCACATGGGATATAACGTTTTTATTATATATACTGAAATTATTACACGCTGCAATAAATGACACTTTAATCAAAAAATGAGTAATATTGTTTAAAATCAGAACTCTGTGAGGGAATATTTTTGGAATTATGTGAGGAAATTTATGCGAAATTAGTGGAGAAAGCTGAAACTCTCGCATGGATTTGCTTCAGGATCTATGCCTAACAAATACAAATTGCAGGAGGATATTAATGAAAATTTTAGGGATCAGTTGCGGTAGAAGGATGAGTAATTCAGAAATCCTTGTCAAGGAAGCTCTGATGGGTGCTGAAGAACTGGGTGCCGAGGTAGAGCTTATACGTCTTAATGACCTGCAAATTAAACCTTGCACCGGTTGTAATGCTTGTGTAGTCAGCCTGCTTGAAAAGTGTGGCTCAGGAGATTGTGTG
>NZ_WUDQ01000585.1:0-2263 GCF_009827695.1 Paenibacillus sp. OT2-17
CCGAATTGATCTCCATATTTTTTAACTCCTGCCGGTGAAACAATGGCTACTGCCGGAACACTTAAATTGCTCAAAAAAGCCTGCGATGGTCGTTTCAGATTCAATTTAATCGTGTATTCGTCAATCACCTGTGAGGATTCATAGGGAGCCATCAAGTTAGCGGCATTACCTACTACGGCTTGCGGATCAATAATTCGATCATAGCTAAATTTAACGGCTTCCGCATTGAACGGGGTTCCGTCATGGAACTTAACATCCTTGCGCAGCTTGAATGTATAGCTTTTGCCATCCTCGGAAACACTCCATTCGTTTGCCAGCCAAGGCTTAATCGTATTGTCCGGTAGCTTTACCACCAAGTTATCGAATATCGCACGATATACCCGAGATGCTACTGCCAATCCACTCTTATGCGGGTCCAGTGAATCCGGCGATGTTGCCAGTGCATAGGTAAGATCTCCACCTTCTGCAGCTTGCCCGCCTCCTGCTACATTCGCCTCAGTATTCGTAGAATTGGCCCCGCTATTACCCGAGCATGCCGATAAGACCAGCACCATCGACAGGGTTACAGCTACCATTTTTGCAAATCGACTTGTTCGTTTCACCTAAAAACACTCTCCGATCTGATGGGTGATGTTATGATTACATTGCATTTTTGGAGCCGATGTTTAATTGTTGATAATTCCAATGAGATATATATGAATTATGTTAATAACTGTATACCTGCGTTTTTATAGTGTCAATGCAGGTTCTAATTGGAATGCTCTATAGATGGATAGAAGACTTGAATTGACAACAAAAAAGAGCCGATAGGATACTCTCCCCGACTCTTTTTCATTACTTACTTTCTATTTCGAATTTTTCAGGTATTGAAAAACTGACTGATATTCCCTCTTACCGGATGTGTCTGTTCCCTGTACTCACCTTTCGTATAGCTTCCAATCACCTTACGCCAAAAGGACTGTGCCGGCCTATTCGTGCTCATTTGGGTCACCTTCCAACGTCCGTTAAAACGTCCAAACAGCTCATGAGCCGCCCAAGTCCCAACCCCATTATGCCGATAAGGACGAAGTACAAAGAACTCAGCCATGTAGTAGTCAGCTTCTCGATTGCTGGACATTCGGTCAACGAGTGCAAAACCCACAGGAATATCCTGTCTACAAATCAGAAAAGGTAGCTTCTGTTCACCGCTCGTCCAATATTGATACAAGTCTGGATAAGCCGGGAATGTCCCCTTCTCAGTGACATCAATTCGAAGATAGGCTGTAAAATCATATAAATAAAATTGCATGAGCTGTACAATAATGTCCTTTTGCGACTCCGGTACACTCTTAATAGACAGCTTCAGTTCCGATTTGATATTATACCCCATACTTTCACCTCTCTTGGCGGTTCAATCTGTTCTTTAACTTCGAATTACATCCCATCCAGTGCTGTTCAAAATATGCTAAAATACAATATATATTATGACCGGACGAGGTGGAACTCAATGAATATACAAAAGATCATCGACCGGCGCAAACTAGATGAAAAAATGCCGGGATTACCATGGTACGTGCAGCAATTTATGGATTATAAGCTGCCCGACCTGTCCCCTTCCACATTACTAGAATATGTGCGGGATTACGAAGCTTTCTTTTCATGGCTTCGCGCGGAAGGCTTGTCCACCGGAGAAACGAACGCCCAAGTTACACTGGAAGAGTTGGAGACACTTCATATGGACAGTATTACAGGCTTTCGATTATTCCTGTCTACTAAGCGCGAAGGCTCCAACTCCCGTATTACCATTTCACGTAAGCTATCGTCTCTGCGTTCGCTTTTTCATTATTTAAGTCAGATCGCTGAGGATGAAAATTTTTATCCGTTGCTCAAACGCAACATTATGGCTAAGGTCGAAATCAAGCGTATACATAAACCCAAGGATACGGCGGCTAAGCTTAAAGGTAAAATACTGGAAGAGGAAGAACTGCTTGAATTCATCGGTTATATTTATGAAGGCTATGGTCAAGATTTGGCCGATAACAAGCAGGCTTTATACTCCTATGAACTAAATAAGGAACGGGATGCCTGCATCGCCAGCCTCATTCTGAACTCAGGCCTGCGCGTATCTGAAATCGTCAATCTGAATCTGGACGATTTAGACATAAACAATAAACTATTATATGTGTACCGCAAAGGCAATAACGACGAAACCTTTAAAACGCCGGTGTATTTCCGCGAGCAATCCAAAGATGATCTCGTACTTTATTTGTCCCTGAGACATACC
>NZ_WUDQ01000586.1:0-2257 GCF_009827695.1 Paenibacillus sp. OT2-17
CGAGTACATGACGGACAACTGTTTGCCCAGTGTCCCCGCTTTCTCCTGAAGTACATAATCCGGGGCACGCAGTCCCAGCTCGCGAAAGAACTGCCCGCTCAGGCTTTCGGTGTAATTTTGGCCCGTATGCACAAGCACATGTTCATCTGCATGGCGGTCCAGCTTCGGAATGATCAGGCTGAGCCGTATAATTTCCGGTCTTGTGCCGAGCACGGTCAATATTTTCATGGTTTTGGAACCCACCTTTGCTGTCGTTGTTTCATTGAATTGTGGCGTTCAATGAATGATAGCCATCCAGCAGACTGGCTGTGCTCCAGCTTAACGTTCATCTCAACGGTCCGGCGTAGATTCACCCGGACCGTTGTTTTGTATGCTGTCCAGCCTTGAGTGTGACTCGCTTCTGCTTGTGCGCGTTGTGCCGTCGTGACCGGTGCTTGAATTTCCGCTTGAGCTTCTGTCTGGACTTGGTTTTCGGATAAAGTCCCTTCGACAACGGGGACCCGTGAATTTTCTTGAGGCGACTCTTGCCGCCGCTTCTCTTATACCTGCGATTCCGCAATCTGGTACGCTTGCGGCCCTTTGGCCATCTCGCCCGAACACTACGCTTGCCGCGGAGCAATTCGGGCGGTGACTCAGGTAAAGGGGATGGTGGTTGTGGCAAGCCCTGAATGGCTGCATATTCGATTGGCGGCAGACCCAGCACAGGCAGTTGACACACCACCGATTCGGGAAATTCTCGAATCGTGCTGGTATATCCCTCCGGTATAGCAGTGACCTGACGCAGTCCTTCGCCTTCCCTCGTCCATACTGGTCCACCTGGCTGCTGAATCAACGGGAACCAATGCGGATGATGACATACCCATTGACTGACCATGAGGTGCAGACTGCTTCGGTAGGAATCAGGTCCGTATACACGTGTAGCCGCACTGTTGTTACGCACACCAATCCGTTCCACTTCCTCGGGATGATCGAGCAGATAGCCCACTTTTTGCGCCAGCATGTCGCTGTTGCCCGGCTCTACCAAAAAATCTGTATTTCCGGTCGCCTCCATCAATTCCACAAGTCCACCCTGCGCAAAGGCTACCACGGGCTTACCGTAAACTAGCCCTTCCAGGGCGGTCAGGCCAAAGCCTTCCTCCACCATACTTGGGATCACAACAATATCCATTGCGCTATAGGCCGTTGACACGGATTCCTCGAATGAATTGAACTGGAAGCGGCGGCTATAACGAGATTGGCGGATTAAAGAGACACATTTTACGTAATATTCCGAGTCCACCGAGCTGCCGATGATCCAGAAACGACACCGCGAATTGGTTTCGCACAGCTTTAGAGCCATTTGGACAAAAGGTAACAGCCCTTTGGCTTCGTAGATAAAGGAAGAAATATAACCAATGCAAATATGAAAATCCCGCAGCCCCAGTTTTTCACGTTTCCTTCTCCGTTCCAGCACATGCTCTTTGGGAGACGGCATATCCATATCCCGGCAGGGAGACAACACCGTATGCGGACGTGTCAGTCCCCCACCATGCAAAGGACGCATTACAGCTTGCGAAATGCCGATGACCCATTGGCTATAGCGCTCTATGATAGAAACAGAAACGGGCGTATGCGCATTCTGGTTAATGACCTCGGTTATTTTCCAGATCACTGGAATATTAAGCTCTTGGGCAGCCATTGCAGGCATGACGTTCACACAGGTATTGACCAGCACCACATCAGGTCGAGCATGCCGAAGCATCTGGAACAACGGTGCATACGCCACATGGGTCCGCAAATTCTCCGCATCCTGCGCCAATCCCTCATATGGGGTATACATGCCATGCAGCATGAACAGGTTCTGTGTCAGAACGGTGATTCCGCGCTTGCGGGCCATTGAGGTCAGCCGCCCTTCACCAGGCGTTACGAGAATACAATCGAAGTACGTACGCATGTCTAGACAAAATTGCAATAACAGTTTCTCTGCCCCCGTAATACTGCGGACGTTGCTAACATGGCTGAATAGCATCATTTTCGGCTTGATCGGAGTTCACCTCCTTTAAAATAGCAACCATCGGACGTGTGAATCACCTTATGGAAATATGACCGACAACAGTTGGTCAATCCGGTGACCATAGGTGTGCTCCCGCAGGGTTCGTTCCAGAGCACGCAGGGCAATCTCATGGCGCTCTTTTTCATGCGTTAAATAAAACTCAACCTTCTCCAGCAGTTCCTGCTGAGAGCTGTAGGTCTCTATCTCTTCCCCCGGCTTGTAAAA
>NZ_WUDQ01000587.1:0-2245 GCF_009827695.1 Paenibacillus sp. OT2-17
GGGGTCAATCAGTTGGTCTACCATGATGAATATGTGGGGCAGGAGAAGCGGCAGGATTTCCACCTATCTCAGCTGGAAGGTCAGACCGGGCTGAAACGTACGTACCAGAACGGACTATTTTCCATATTCAATCTCGATCAGACACCGCCCTATATGAACATCCTTGCGAGTAAAATTGTAACACCTTACGGTTTTAGCCGACTGGAGAGCTACAGTCATCTGCCTGGTTTTGATTTTAGCCGCTTTGGGGTGCTGTTCAGTGCGTTAAAGCCTGAGCTAAAAACCATCCAGATGATTAACAAAGGGGATTATGTGGAAGCGGCGTCCTTTAATGACTTGTTGTTGTCACAGCTTCCAGCCGAGGATTACTTACGCCCTTTTGATGCCATTGAGGATGGTAATGCCTTTTTAAAATGGTCCAAAACCTTTGCCTCGACTAACGATTGGTTATGGTATTTATCCTCCCAAAATATACGGAACTTTCCGTTCGATATGGAAATGGATGCAGGGATTGCGGTCACCTTTGCCAGTAAGAAGCTGGATGTGGCCCCGTATCAGATGAGCAGTATCGAAGGGAAGACGGTCGTGGACTTTGATTCCATGTTGCGGACCGAAACCTTCTTCAAGCCGGATAATCCGCAGTTGTTCAGTGTGCAGGCTAATCCCCGTGAGGAATTGAATGATGTGCCAACTCTGCACGGCGAAATTATGAAGGGAGACCCGAGTAATATATGGCAGGTCGCTAGATCGGGTTTGCTGGAAGCCAAGGAAAATAATCCGTATCAGTTCCAAATTACTGTTTCCGGTCGCGGGACGAACAAAATGCATGTGAAAATGAGATTTTACGATAAGCAAATGCGTGAACTGGGGGTTAGCTATGTCGTGGCGCCTTCAGAGGGATATAATTTTGACAGTGTGAAATTTTACGGGGAATACGTGTCGCCGCCCGGCAGCTATTGGATGCGAATGGATTTGTTAACCCTACAGCGTCCACAGCAAAAAAATTACTGGTGGATTCATGATATCCAGCTGCGTGATTTGGGGCAATATAGCAAGCCTAACACGTTTACGATGCACAAAAAACTGGATCAACCTCAAACCTCGCATGTATATGCTAGAGTGTTTATGAATAAGGCAGGCGGAAAATTACAAGTCACACTGCCGGACAAAGTGGTTAGTATCAAGACTCAGGATGATGGTTTAAACCAATTTCAATGGGTGGATCTGGGAGAACATGTTTTTCCAAAAGGAGATACTCCAGTCACGGTTAATAACCTGCAAGGCTTTAATGCGATCAATCAATTTGCGATTGTCCCTGTGGATCAGCTAGATCAGCTATCTTTTCCAGTGGAGCAGGCATTGAAGCGGGGCAAGCTTTTTTTCACCTTGGAGGCAGAGAGCGATTTTAACGCACAAGGGAATGTACAGACGGAACGTGCTTTACCAAGACTTAGTATGGGGCGGGGGATCAGCTATCAGAAGGGGACGTTAAGCAGGGATGTGGAAGTCGCCAAAACGGGAACCTATGCCACAGCTATTTTGGCTAATCTCCCCGCTGGGTACCAGGGGTCATTAACGATGAAGTGGACGAATGAAGAGACGGGAAAGGTGCTGACCAGAACGATTCGTACGAAGGAGTCGTATAAGCGGCTACCCGCGACCTCTTTATCCGAAAAGCAGGTTATTGAAACGGTGCCCGATCAGGATGGTTTTGCCAAGAAAATCATACAAATTCCCGGTCTGCTGAATGACTACGGCCGAGTCGAATTTAAAAATCTGTTCCTAACCAAGGGGAAGTATCGCTTAACCCTTGTGCTGGATAGTCAGGTGCCGTCATTGAGCCGTTTTGGAGATATTCATCGAATGGCTGCGCAGGAAGTGACGGTGATGCCGGGGGAGGATACGAAGGAATCATTGAGCACGACGGATGTCGGATGTGTGGCGGATATTCGACCTGGGCAGACGAATCTGTCAATCAAGGACGAAGGACTCTCTATCCGTTACGCACCTAGCTATTCCTGTGACTGGAATATTTATGCGTCCAAGAAAATGAAGGCAGAGCCGCTGCAAGAGTATGCCGTTCAGTTGGATGCGCGATCAGAACAAATTGGAAGTCGGCATATGAAGGTCATTTTTTTGAATAAAGCGTCCCAGGTTCTCCAAACCTCCTATATTGATGAGGTGGAGGAGAGAGATAAGGAACAATGGAATCATTATGATCAAATTGTGAAGGCTCCGGCAGGAA
>NZ_WUDQ01000588.1:0-2231 GCF_009827695.1 Paenibacillus sp. OT2-17
ACGGATATTGGGGTATTCTTTATTCCAATCTACACTTTTCCATACTGCTGGATAATGAGCGATCAACTGTCTGCCTACGCCAAAGGCATCACATCCATTTTCCTGAAGTGTACGGATAATTTGTTCCGCATCCTGGGTCATGATTTCGGAAAGTTGACGGTTCAGACGCTGTACGTTAGCTTTATCTTGAAGATGGTTTCGTGCATATTCAACAATATCGACAGGCAATTTTAGGTTAAGCTCCACATCAATTTGTCCATCGCGCTGAACGTGCACTTTAAGGCTACGTTTGACATTCTGGATTTTAGCCTGATACGTAATAAAGTTTTGCACATCACCGACAGGTCCGGGATGTATCCTTTTTACAAAGCGAGCTGTATTTTTCCACTTTCCAGTCATTAAGACATATAAAACACCTTGCTCACTACTTAGGCTTCCTGTGAATTTTTGTCCGTGAAATAGGGCAATTCCACGTGCTGTAATATCTTCTCCTTCTTTGGAAAGATAGGGAAGTACAAAATCTTGACCCGGATCAAGCATTGGGGGGAGCAGTGTCTCCAGTGTCATTTCCGGGAACATACACATTTCCTCAAGGCTTCTGATTTTTTTGGTTATAAATTCGCCAATCAAGAGGCTACCTATGCTTTTTTGATCTATTATTTCCCCAGCTAATCCATCTACAATAGCTACCTTGACATGGGAAGTCGGATGGTCAGGCTCACGATACAGCACATCCAGATAGGGATATAAATCTTTTCGGGCCAAGCTTGTACCATACAGAATAACTCCGTATTTGAAAAAGCGGATATCCCCGGTTACTTTGGCCCGGATTTTGTCTGTACTTTGCCGAACAGAATGGCCGGTGCCTGAATGAATTTCATTGGTGCTTTTACCTTGATTGCTTTGAGAATCGTCTACAACTTCTAGCGTTTGCAACAACATGCCTTCAGGAGTGAGATCATAAGCCGATGCATTTGCCAATCGGGCATCCTTCAAATTGTCCTGATCCCAGCAGCCTGTTATAAAAATGAGTAGAGTTAGCATTCCAAGCGCTCTGCTCTTTTTTTTCATGTTTCAGGTCCCTCCTTTTTTTTGAAGAGATAGGATAGGATCAGCAGCAGAAAAGGGAACACAATTAGGAAAATATAAGCAGAATTATTGGCTATGGAACCAATAAGCTCGAAATCTTCTCTTCGTTGAGGCAAATAGGCAATACAACATGAGGCGAGCACAACAAAGGGAACCGCCTTTTTGTGACTTTTTTGCTTGAATAGATAGCTTATTCCGTAAGACGCCGCATAATAATATCCACTTATAGCGCCAAAGATCGAAATGAGCCAAATCGGCAGAAAAATAAAATCGACCCGATCCATCGTCCCCAGTGGAATGGATCTGAGCAAATAAATGACTGGCTCCGGCATTAATTCAAGCTGTTGAGGGCTGAATACGGTTGTACAGGTAAATACGGTAAAACAATACAATAGTACCACGATCGCGTTAGCTGCCAGGATTGACTTGAGCTTGCCTATACTATTGCCCTCAACCATGGGAAAGACGACAAGAATGAACTCAAAACCAAACATCGCTAGGAGCGTTTCTTTTGAACCGACAATAATACGGGGCCATCCCGCCTCAGTCAGAGGTAGCAGATAAAGCGGGTTGGACTGCTTTATACCATAGCTAATTAACAGCATCATGGGCAAAATCAGAAATGAGATTAAAACAAGTACTCGGGCAATCGTTCTTAAATTTTCGCGAACCAGGTATATACTGCTAAACAAAAATAGGGCGAGTATAGCCCAACGGGGAGTATATTGCAGCATCCAGCGGTTAATG
This sequence comes from Paenibacillus sp. OT2-17, assembly GCF_009827695.1. Taxonomy (NCBI): domain Bacteria; kingdom Bacillati; phylum Bacillota; class Bacilli; order Caryophanales; family Paenibacillaceae; genus Paenibacillus; species Paenibacillus sp. OT2-17. The sequence continues at coordinate 1,837 of NZ_WUDQ01000588.1, forward strand.
ACGTCATAAGCGTTCACAAGAACCGAGGTACCCATGAGCAGATAGTAAGCAATGTAAGCCACAGTCAATCCTTTTCCAATCCAGGAACCAGTAATCTGGGTTAATATTTGATAAATCGAAGAGGAGGGAAAACGTCTTAGCAGGAGCCAGCACATTAAAATAATGAGTTGAATCAAAAGGCCGCCAATAATGACAGATATCCAACCTCCTCCTTTAGCTGAAAGGCGCATCTGGTAAGGAAGTGACAAAATGTCTACGCCAATCTCAAACTTAATGATGAGAAAAAACAGTTGACCCGATGCAATGGTACTTTCTTTATTCACGTCGTTTCCAGCTCCTAGAGTCGTTCTGCTGCTTCAATTTTTGGGCTTGGGAATCATATGGTCGCTGATGGA
>NZ_WUDQ01000589.1:0-2229 GCF_009827695.1 Paenibacillus sp. OT2-17
CCAGCACGGCCACCAGCAAGTTCACCGAACGCTCGGCGAGAATGCCGACGATCGTCTCCCGGCCGATGCCGCTTGCGCGCAGCGTGGCCGCCAAGCGGTTCGCCCGCTCGTTCAGCTCCGCATACGTAAGCCGGTCGTTCTCGTACACGACGGCCTCCGCTTCCGGCGTGCGCTCCGCCTGTTCCTCGAACAGCCAGTGGAACGCGGCCGCAGGAGCCGCTTCCGGCTGCGCTGGGTTGAACGCGCCGAGAATTTGTTCTTTTTCCTCTGCCGTCAGCAAGTTCAGCTCGGCGATCTTCGCATCTGGACGGCTTACGATCGTTACGAGCAGCTGCTCGTAATGTTTCGCCAGCCGTTCGATCGTCTCCCTTTTGTAGAGAGCCGTCGCATATTCGAAGCTGTAATCCAAGCCGCCGTTCTCCTCGCCCACATCCAAGCTGATATCAAACTTCGCGGTATCCAGTGCGCTCGGATAAGGAATCAGGCGAAGCCCTTCCAGCTCAAATTCCTCGTTCTCAATATTCTGCATCGTAAACAGCGTGTCGAAGAGCGGATTGCGGCTTAAATCACGGGTGACTTGCACCTTGTCCACCAATTCTTCGAACGGATAGTTTTGATGCTCGAAGGCGTGGAGGGTCGTTTCTTTGACTTCGTTCAGGTATGACAGGAATGTCTTCTCCGAAGCCGGATAACTGCGGATAGCCAGCGTGTTTAAGAAAATCCCGATCAACGGCTGCACATCCCCATGATTCCTTCCGGCAATCGGCGTACCGACGATCACGTCTTCCTGACCTGAATATTTATGCAGAAGGACGTTATACGCCGCAAGCAGCACCATAAACAGCGTTGTGCCCGTTTCCGAGGCCAGCTGCTTCAGGCCGTCGGTTTTCGAAGCGTCGAAGAAAAACTCCAGCGTTTGGCCTTCGTAGCTCTGCACGGCCGGACGCGGATAGTCGGTCGGCATTTCCAGCACCGGAAGCTCGCCTTGGAACATGTCCAGCCAGTACGCCTCCTGACGCTGAAGCCGTTCCTTCTGCTCCTGCGAATGCTGCCAAACGGTGTAGTCTTTGTACTGAACGCGCAGAGGCTCCAATTGCTCGCCGCCGTACAAGCGGACGAATTCTTCAACAAAGATTTCCATCGAGACGCCGTCGGAAATAATATGATGCATGTCGTACATTAGAATATGGCGTTCCGGAGCCAGCTCGACAAGGCCTACCCTCAGCAGCGGAGGCTTCGCCAAGTCAAACGGACGGACGAAACGGCGAACCGTCTCTTCGGCCTCTTGCTCATCCACTCGATAGAACTCCACAGCAAAATTCACGTCATGGTATAACCGCTGCGATGCTTCGCCATCCACCATTTCGAACCCGGTGCGCAGCATTTCATGCCGCGCCACGAGCTTACGGAACGCTTCTTCGAACCTTGTCCGATCCAAAGCACCCTCCAGCAGCATCGCTTCCGGCATGTTGTAGCTAAGCTCCGCGCCTTCCAGTTGATTCAGGATAAAGAGACGTTTTTGAGCAAAAGATTGCGGGTACACCTCCCGGTCATCCGCCACCGGAATGGCAACGAATGTCTGCTCATCCAGCCGGGAAATGACGGATGCCATGCTCTCGATCATGGAATGGCGGAACACGTCACGCAGCGGCAGATCCACGTTCAACTCTTTATGAATCTTGCTGACCAGCGTCGTCGCCCGCAGGGAGTGGCCGCCGATGTCGAAGAAGTTGTCGTGAACGCCAATCTCCTTCGCAAGCCCCAGCACCTCCTGCCAAATCGCCGCCAGCTTCGTTTCCAGCTCATTGCGCGGTGCGACGTACTCCGTTCCGCTTCCCGCTTCCCCTTCCGGCGCCGGCAGCGCCTTCCGGTCGATCTTTCCGTTCGGCGTCAGAGGCAGGCGCTCCAGCTCCACGAAGTACGACGGGATCATGTAGCCCGGCAGCTCCTGCGCCAGCGCGCTGCGCAAATCGTTCACCGCCAGCTCCGCTCCGGTATCCGGCGTGTAATACGCGCATAGCGCCTTCTGCCCGTTCGCGTCACTTCGAACCAGCACCACCGCTTCGCGCACGCCTTCCACCCGCAGCAGCTGCGACTCGATCTCGCCCGTCTCGATCCGGTAACCCCGGATTTTCGCCTGGTTGTCGATCCGGCCGATGAAGTCCACGTTCCCGTCTTCCATCCACCGCGCCAAGTCTCCCGTGCGGTACAGCCGCTCGCCCGCGGCGA
>NZ_WUDQ01000058.1:0-16780 GCF_009827695.1 Paenibacillus sp. OT2-17
AACACCTGTCCATCCTGCGGCACCAGATAAAAGGACGTAATCTGGTCGCTTTCTTTAACCTTTTTCTGCACAACAAAGCTCTTAAAATCTGACCAGCCTCCCTGCTGCTGTCCAGCCTCCTTGTACAAAGGAATTTAGATTGTCCTGGGAAATAACTGGACAGATCCACGGTTCTGTGCGGCAAGCCATATTTAACCCCAATCGGAGTGATACCGCCGGAAACCAGCTCCGCGTTGCGTGTATTCAACGTATATTGAACTGAGCCACCCCGATCATCCGCAGCCGTAATAGTAATTTCAGCAAGGCCGCTGCCTGTACCCGAAGCCAGTGATAAAATGCTGCCATTAAGCGATGCACTCACCAACGTCGGATCACTGGAGCTGACTGTAAATCGCAGCTCATCCCCATCCTCGTCGTAGAACAGTTGTTGCAGATCATAATCCCTTTGCTGTGTAACTCCGGGAGTCAATACCTGCTCGTTTATAGCCGCTATGACTTGAGGAGCTTGATTAAGCTGAGGCATGCTGACGGTAACCGGGAACGTCGCTCCCTCTGCACGTCCGTACTGATCATACACACTGAGTGTTACACTTGTGGTCCCTACACTCACTGGGTTTAGCTGTAGTTTCTGACCATTCATATGGGCCGTAGCAATTCCTGGATCATACGTGTCTGCTGTCACTGACAGGGATGCTAGATCCCAGTTCAACAGGAACGGCGAGAGATCCAGTTCTGAGGCAGCATCTCCCCATTGAAGCAACTGCTCAGGGATCGCTGTAATAACCGCATTTTCCAATAGATGGACCTGTAGGTCTGTGCTAATCTCTCCGCCTCTATCGTCTTTAGCCGTGATGGTAATCACGGTATTGCCGCTAGTCAGCCCATGAATGACAAGCTGATCATTTTGAACTGTAGCATCTGCCACGGCTGGATCAGACGAACTGATTTCATAACGAATCGGATCATGATCCGGGTCGGCAAAGATAGTGGACAGATCCACGGTTCCGTCAGCCTTGCCTAAAATCAGATGTACCGCGTCTGGTGCACGGGTAACCACCGGGCTACTGTTCGGTATAGGCAAAACCGTTACAATCAAGGTAACTGTATCTGTTCCACCCTTGCTGTCGTCTGCCGTCAGGGTAATACTTACACTCCCCGCTTGCAGCGACTGCAAAGAAAGCTGATCTCTCATTATGGTAGTCTGCACGATAGAAGCATCCGAACTGGTCGCTGTGAACACCAGCGGGTCACCATCTACATCCGTAAATATCGTGGAAAGATCCAGCGTCGTATTCGGCTGACCCAATGTGACGGTTAGCGGTTGAGGGTCTTGTCCATGCGGAGCATGGTTAGGAGTGCCCTGAACCGTTAGCTTGAATTCAATCTGCTTTTGGCCTGTGCTGCCATCTTCTCCTTGCTGTCCGTCATTGGCAGTGACATGAACGATCGTACTGCCCGCGCGAAGCGGACTCAAACGCAATTCATCTCCCGTAAGCACCACCGACGCTACAGCAGGATTATCAACAGTAACCTGATACGTTAAGCTAGCATTTTCCGGGTCCTGAACATAATCATTCAAATGCAGAACCAAGTCGGACTGTCCCGCAGTAAGCGCCTGATCGGATATACCTGCAGATACTGGCTGGCCGTTCACGATAATTTTGAAGGTAGACGACACCCTTTTTCCCCGTCCATCATTAGCCGATACACTGATGGATGCTTTTCCGACACTGACTGGCGTAAGCTTTAATGTATTGCCCGATACAGACGCCCGTACGATGCCGGATTGAAGAGAAGCTGCCGAGAAGGTCAAGATATCCCCATCAGGATCGGTAAAGAATTGGCGTAAATCGTACAATTGTTCACCAGCGCTTTCTGTAATTACACGCTCTACTGAAGCATTCACGACTTCCGGTGAACGGTTCGCGCTGCTGGATGAACCGGATGAGCTTCCAGAAGATGAGGACGTACCTGTTACACTTGCCACAGCTAGACCCGTAACAGCGTTGGAAGCTACTCCGGTACCCAGTGTGACCGCAGATACCTGTACATTTCCACTCACATTCACCCTTGCTGCCGGGTTGCTGACTTGAATATTTTCAATACTACCTGTATTTTTCAATTCCAAGGCACCCGTCCCTGTGACGGTCAGCTGCTGGATCGTGCTATTACCTGTCATTTCGACGGACTGGCTGCCATTTACCTGAACGGTCTGAACCGTTCCCTGAAGATTGACTTTGTTCGCCCCTTCATTAACATTCAGCTGCGGCAAGGATGCATCGACGCTAACCTCAATGCTTGCGTTGGATTGCACGTTCATGACTGTCGCGCTTGCGGTACCACTGAGTACAACGTGAACGTCCGGTTTTGTGACATCCATTTGTGTCAACGTTGAGCTATCAAATACAACTGTATTGTTATCTCCGCCGTTAATATGGGTCTGTCCCTGTACCTGTACATCCTGTGCATAAAAATCCTGCTGCACCCGGGCATCCACCGTTAACTGCTGTTCCACTTTCAAATGCAGCACCGATGTAAAATCCCCGGCAATCACCAAATCTCCGTTTAACGTAGAGCCGTGTCCGTCCAGCACAACGTTGCCGCTGAACTCCGCTTCGCCGTCACGAGCCGAACTCCCGCTGCTGCGAAGCTCCAGCCAAGTGACCTTATCCACCGTCCGGCCTATGGCATGGAAACGAATGCCTGCGTTGCGCAGCGCGGCCTGATTATCCGCGTGAAAAATGCCGCGCAGCGGCTCTGCAACGTCATAAGCGATGCCATTGATCCGTATCTGCTTGCCGTCCATTTCCTGGAGCTGCGAAGCACGCTCCTGTGGAAACAAAGCAGATACGAGCAGGCTGGCCGCATCTACGCGGCTTACCGAGTCTTTGGCGTGCAGATTTCCGCGAAATTCACTCATCAGCCCGTCATTCAGCGCCGCCCGAATCATCGGGGTCGCCCACGGGCTGGCGTCCTTCCACGCCGTCGGCAGCGTCTGCGCCGACGGCGAGTCGGTTGTGCTGGCGGGCGTGCCCGCAGACGTACCCGTCCCAGCGGACCTGACCAACAGCGCGACCAGTTCTTGGGCGCTGATCAGGTCATTCGGACGGAAGTGTCCGTTGGCGTCGCCCTGCATCAGCCCGGCCTTACGGGCTGCCTCTATAGCCGGGCGCCCCCAGCTATCGGCGGGCACGTCCGTGAAGGAGGCAGCGCCGTCCAAGTTGCCCGTCGGAAGCTGCAACGCTTTGACCAGCAGCACGGCTAGCTCCTGACGTGTGAGCTTCTGCTCAGGTCTGAGCGTTCCGGTTGGATCGCCTTGGATGATCCCGAGTTCACGGGCTTTTTGTAGTTGTTCCAATTGCTGTGCTGTAAGCTTCTGTACATCCGTCCAGGTGGCAGTATTGTTCCCTGTGGACCCCTTGGATACGGAAGCCGTATCTATCACGGTAGCCTGCTCTGCTCCGGCAGGAAACGAGGGGGTCAGCAGCAGCAAAGCAGCTGCCAGCTGAGCGGTTAACTTCTTATTTTTCATGGTGCAATTCTCTCCCCACCGATAAATGTAATCATGTATTTAAAATCATAGGATACGTATGTTTTACGGCCGAGGACGACCGATAAAGACTCCTAAATTAACAGGGTAGTTCGTCCCCTCAACATTCCATTCACCAGATTGATAATGGTCTGGATTACCAATGACCGTACCGCTATTCCGTCCCAAAGCCTGCCCTTGACCAATAACTGCGATATCTATAAGCGTGTTGTTGTAATACAGCTTAAGCGTAACAGGTTCCGAATTGTTATTTTGTAAATGCAGGAAGGTAAAATACCACTCCTCCGATACGAATGAACTCAGATCATCCGCAATAACAAATGTTTGCCCAGGCATAATTACATCTCCGTCATTGGCATTTATAATAATCGGGTCTGGTTGGTCGGATCGCTCAATCCATATTCTATTTTTCTCCAACGGTCTGTTTGTAGGGTTATACAATTCAATCGCCTGGTCCAGATAATCCGGTTCGCCTTGCCACACGACTTCGGAAATGAACAAGTCTCTTTTCTCAACAATCACTGGAATCGTAAAAGATGTCGTTTCACCCCGATTATCATTTGCTGTAATCGTAAGGAACGTCAGACCATTACGCAAAGGTTGTATGAAAAGTGCATTCCCTTCTACCTGCCCCCCTGCCACCAATGGATCAGAAGACACCACAGTATAGGTCAGCGTGTCTCCATCCTCATCAGAGAACATATCATTCAGCTGCAATATTTGCTGACCATCTCCCGGGTCCAAATATTGAGGTTCAGGCACACGGGTCACTACCGGACGATGATTTACGGGTTGAGGAGCTTCAACTTGGAGCATAAATGAAGTGAAAGAAACGCCCCCACGTCCATCATTCGCCGTAATTCCAATCATCGTAATACCAGCATTATGCAGTGTTACAAATGAATCTTCTCCATTCTCCGCCACACTGCCTACTAGGGGGTTGGAGGAAGTTATGGTATACGTCAAGGTGTCGCCATCCTGATCCATAAATAACGAGCCCGGATACAGCATCAGCTTGTCCTGCAACACATTAGCAACTACGATAGGTAAATGAGGTAAAGCCACAGGTATGTGATTCTCAGGCTGCGGATCAGGCAAAGGCGCATTCACCATAGCAGCAAACTGAAGTGAGGCTGTACCTCCCTTGCCGTCATGGGCTGTTATCGTCATTAGACTAATGCCGGCTTGAAGCGGCGTAAGCATAAGCTGATCGCCTGTTACTTCTCCTGTGGCCACTTCTGGCGAAGCCGATTCCACCGTGTAGGTCAGTGCATCGCCATCCTCATCGTTAAACAAGTCAGACAGGCTAATCTGCTTGGCACCTTCATTTAAGAGCAAAGGAATGTCATTTAGGCTGTTGCTCGCGACAGGACTGTGATTAATGTCCTCCTCATAAGTAGTGCTGGTCACTGTATAGCTGAAAAACACGCTCGCTTTACCGCCTTTTCCATCCTCTGCCGTAACAAATACCTGCGTGCTTCCTACTGATTTAGGTTTTAGTGTAAGCTGTTGATTTGCCACTTCTGCTTCTGCTACGTATACATCCGAAGTGACCGCATGGTACGACAGTTCATCCTGATCGGCATCGTAAAACACATTTTTCAAATCCACTAGCGTATCTCCAGAACCCAAAATGGCATATTGATCGGCAGGAACGATAGCTGAGACAGGTACATGATTAGATGTTGGCGTTGGATTCGTTGTAGAACTACCACCGCCACCACCAGATGAACTTTTTTTAGTGCTTGTTGAGGATGTATCCGAAGATGCACCCAACGTGGTATCACGTATAATTTGAGTCTCTGTTCCCCGCTCCGCAAGACGGGTCTGTACAGTCTGTATCCCATTGGCGAGACGTACCTGTGTATCGGCAAAATTCAGTTTAAGCTGCTGCCATACACCACTTCCCTGAATCTGAATAGGCTCATGCGTATCCACGATCATTTCGTTTACGTCTGCATGAATCTCTACATTTTTGGCACCCCGCATCAGGGTTACCTGAGGTAACGTATCACCTTGAATACGCACATAATCTGCTGCAATAGCTAACTTGCCTTTAAATTCTGTCCCTTTGCTATACAAAGTCACCGGTTGTTGGGCTGTACCACTTTGCACAATTTGAAGTGCTGACAGATCAGCTACGTTTCGGTTCGATGCCTGATAGGTCAGGGTAGCCCCTTGAAGCGCCGGCACATTGTCTGCTCCAAACAGTTGCTTCAATTGCTGGCCGATCAAATAGGGCTTTCCATCCATATAGGCGATATCCCCGTCGATACGAGATAGGATTCCCGTCCGTTCACCCGATTGGAATACATTCACCAAAAAGGCTGCGATATCCTGACGTTTTACCTGTACTTTAGAGTCAAACCGATTATCCGGCGTATCCATTAATCCCAGTTTGAGAGCTGCCTCTACGTTGCTTTTGGCCCATGCGCTCACCTGATCCCCATCAGAAATGTCCTGAACATCTCCGCCTTGAACATGGGTTCCTCCAATCGCTCTCACCAGAATGGCTGCCAATTCCTCACGACTCACTGCAGCATCCGGGCGGAAAGCACCTGATTCATCTCCGGTCATTAGACCTGCCGCACGTACAGCTTCTATATAAGAAGCTGCCCAACTCCCCTGCGTATCCTTAAAAGTTACTGCTTTCCCCGTTGCGTCAAGCTTAAGTGCATTAGCCAGCAAAGCTGCCATTTCCTTGCGCGTTAACGGTTGATCTGGACGGAAAGAACCATCTGGATAACCCGTGATCAGTCCTTGCTTCACAGCCTCCTGTACCGCCTGTAATGCCTGGGATGACATAGTGGACTGATCTGTAAAAGATACTGTACTGGCTTTAGTCACAATCGCTGACGTCTCCCCTTTCGTTTCCGCATGAACAAGCTGGGGCCCCCATGCCATACCTGCCAGCAACGTCACCATCAGCACTTTTTGCCATTCTTTATTCGTTTCTTGATTCATCAGACTCTCCCCCGTGAACGGTTCATTCTTGTTATTAGTGAAAAGATCTTATCATCCGCCTCTGAACCAATTCTGAACAATATTAAAATTTTATCTTTTTCACAGTCTGGACTTTGTAGCAAATGAAAAAAGAGCGCTCAGCCAGATGGGCTAAGCGCTCTAAAACTTCTATAAAACGTTGATGTACATGCCATATCAGGAAACCGTAGGATTCCATTGAAAGGTAGCTGCGGACTTGGAGGGAAGGGTAGATTTGAAAACCTTATTTCCCTGCCGAACCTTAAATGTCTTTGTGTTCTCTCCCGTATTGGCGGCAATCAGGACAAGCGTACCGTCGGGGTTGCGATAAGCGACCGTTTCGATACTTCCACTATAATGTGTAGAATCAATACGTACTGCACCTGGACGGACAAATTTGCTGGCGTGCCCAATCGCATAGTACTCCACATTTTTCGTAACTGCACCGCTTAACGGGTCGATGGTCACTACACCTCTACAGTTGGCGCAACCCCCATTGGCCGGACCCCCGGACGAGTCAAGTGCGATATTCCAAAAGAGGACATTTTGCGACCAGTTTCGGGGTGCACCAATGATCAGCTTGGACATATCCCAGCTCAAATCATCTCCAAAGCCCGGACTCCACGCCCCCCCACTACATTCTGTCATATATACAGGCTTATCAGGAAAAGCATTATGCACATCTGTCATCGCCGTGGGCTCTCCTTTGTAGCAATGAAAGGCCGTTCCGTGCGTATAGCTTCGAGCCTGTTCATCTCCTAACACGGTCTTGACATATTCTCTCCCTGTTTCCCAGTTATGGTCAAAGGCAATAATGTGAGTAGATAAATGGTTTCGATTTAGGGTCGGGCCCAGATATTGTTTAATAAAATTCGCCTGTTCTGCTGCCCCCATACTCATGCTGGGATACTTGGGCGTAGTGAATTCTGGCTCATTTTGAATGGAAATCGCCTGAATCGGAATTCCCTCGTTCGCATACGCCTGTAGATAACGAACAAAATAGTCAGCATACGCCTGGTAGACACGCGGATCGGTATAGTCCAAATACCAGCCGTTATAAATCTGCTCCCCATATTTCATCCAGGGCGGAGCTGTCCATGGGGTTCCCATAATCTTTAAATCCTGGTTTCTTCTCAAGATTTGCTTCAGCACATCGATCACATCCCGATCCTTGGCGATGGAGAAATGATTCAGCTCATAGTCCTTGCCTGTTGCCACATCGTCATAGGTATAGCTGCCAGGCTGTCCCTGCTCATCTACGGAATAATCTGAGGCTCCAATGGTATGGCGAATATAACTCAGTTGAATGCCACTGGCTGTAAACAAATCATTTAGCAGCTGATCACGCTGATTGGCAGACATGCCATAATTCATCAGGTATGCGGACGAACCGGACACCGCTGCTCCAAACCCTTCCATCGTCTGGTAACGAATATCTGGCTTAATCTCAATCGTCAGTGTATCCGCATTCGCTGCATTTTCTTTACTGTTATCCTTATTCCAACGGATCGGGGTTTGTTGGGTTAGGCGATTCGCCGGATCGGGTGTTGTTAGCCACATGTTGACGTTATTTTCTGCTTTCGGCCCCGGAACATTCCGTATAGCCATACTGGCCAGGACCGCACAGATCAAAATGGCTACTGCAGCTATAAGCAGCCAGATGTCAGTACGTCGTTGCTTTTGGAGTTTCTTCATCTAATGTCCTCCTCTCCCTATCATTAACCTATCCCCATCCTCCCTACTATTTCAGCTTTCACTTGGGTCTCCCTTTGCATACATATGGCAAAAAGAGAGCCGGTGCTTGTGCCCGCGCTCTCTTGAATATAACCATTTTAAAACAAATGTAACGGGATTACTTTTTTGCCTTTTCTGTAGAGGTTGCCGGAATCGTAACACTTCCTGTCAGTCGTAAATCCTGAGAGGAACTGCCCACATAAATGGGCACTTCACCCGCTGGCATAACCCATGCTTTGGACTTTTCATCCCAATATGAGAAAGCTTTCGGGTCGAGCTCAATGCGAACCTTCTTCTCTTGACCCGGCTTTAACTCTACCTTGGACCAGCCTGCCAGTTGACGGGATGGAGTCTCTACGTTTGTCGGAAGCTTACCGTTGTACACCTGTACAACCTCAGCTCCGGCTGTTTTACCCGTGTTCTTCAATTTTAGCGAAACTTCGACGGAACTCGTACGATCGGATTTTTTTCCACTCGCATGCTGTTTTGTTTTCAGATCGCTATATCCGAATGTCGTATAGGATAAACCGTGTCCAAAGGAGAACGCCGGTTGAATACCCGATTTCTCATACCCACGATAGCCTACAAAAATACCATCTGAATAGTCACCTATACCGTTCACACCCGGAAACTTCTCTGGTGAGGACACGGGTGTAGACTGCTCGTTAACCGGGAAGGTTACCGGCAACTTACCCGAAGGATTCACATCCCCGAATAAGACGCGTGCTATAGCATTCCCTTGCTCTTGTCCAGCAAACCATGCTTGTACGATGGAAGGGACTTTGTCCTGCCAGGTATCCATTTGCACGGCTCTGCCGCTCATTTGTACGACAATAGTTTTCGGATTTGCAGCCGCAACCGCACGGATTAGCCGATCCTGATTGTTCGGCAGTTCCATATCGGAACGCTCAACATATCCTTCGCTCTCATACGTACGCGTAACAACAATCGCAACATCCGATTTTTTCGCCAATTTCACAGCGTTGTCAATCAACTTATCTGACGTATCTGCCGGAGGTTCCCAGCCCAGACGAACCATACCACCGGAATCACGACCATTGGTCGGATAATCAGCGCGGTATTCAATACGTATCTTGTGCTTTTCACCCGCTTTAAGGGAGATGCTTTTCTTCGTAGTGCCCAGCTTTTCACCTTGATTGTCTACGAAAAGCTTATCGTCGAGATACAGCTTGCTTGATCCCAAACTGGTTAATGACAATGCATAGTCACCATCCTTGGGAGCTGCAATAGCCCCTGTCCAGCGTGCAGATATCAAGCCGTTCAGTGTCGTTGGTGTATTTGGAACTTTAGGGGACTTCGCATTGAAGCCCTGATAATTATAAAATCCAAGGTTCATATTGACTTGGTCATCATTGCGTACAAGAATCGGATTTCCTTCCATCTTGTTATTCTTCCAGTATTCGCCTCGAAGCCCCTGTTCGCCATCTCCATAAGTTGCATATCCAACACTGATATCCTCTTTCTGATCAGATGTAGTCAACAGTGAAGACGGAACAGCCGATGGGCCAGGCATAATGTCTCCTGCAGAGATCGGGTCTGTACCCGGTGCATATTGAACGGTAACACCTTTGCCGACACGATTGCGGATGCCCTCTAACGGACTCACGGTATACGTCGGGTTCACCAACGAACTACCTCCGCCTGCCACAGTGCCGTTATCTGCATCGGGGCCTATCACAGCAATGGACTTGAGTTTATCTTTAGACAACGGTAATGCATTGTTTTTATTTTGAAGCAGTACCATACTTTCCTCAGCCAATTGACGGGCTGTCTTGCCATGGTCACGGGCATCAATTTGATTATTTTGAGCCGGGTGATCGAATAAACCTTTGCTGAACATTTGCACCAAAATGCGCCCAGCCTTATCATCAATCGTTTTTTCACTTACCTTACCATTTTTGACAGCCGCCAGCAGCTGATCTCCCCATTTACCATAAGGGGTCCCCGGTGTTTCCAGGTCCAATCCGCTATTTGCCGATTCGACTGTACTCAGGTTCGCACCGTAATCACTCATCACGAAGCCCTTGAATTGCAGTTCCTTCTTCAAGAGGTCCGTCAAAAGAGTTTTGTTCTCACAAGCAGACTCGCCGTTGACCTTGTTAAAGGAGCACATTGCCCCTCCCAAATCTGCCTTGGCGATGACTTCTTGGAACGGGCGTATGTAAATCTCATGCAACGCACGGTCACTGACTTTGACATTCGTCGTGAAGCGCTCTGTTTCCTGATTATTCATAAGATAATGTTTCGCAGTCGCCAAAACAGGGTGGCTTTGTATACCTTTGACATAAGCGGTCGCCATTTGCGATTGCAGTAGCGGGTCCTCACCCATAGATTCAAAGTTTCGCGATCCCCATGGAATACGGGCAATATCCATCCCCGGTCCAAGCGCAACATTATGAGTTGTATTAAAAGCCTCGTCTCCAATCAAATCACCATACTGTTTGGCAGCTTGGGTATCCCACGTTGCAGCCAACGCAATTGGAGCAGGCAACGCAGTAGATTGCTTGTCCTGCACATCTGGATTAGCGATACGCACACCCGCTGGTCCATCTGCCATCGTCAGCGCCGGAATGCCCAACCGCTCCATCGAATTATTATAGAATCCATAGTAATTGTTGACCTTGCCAGTCACCAAATCTATTTTTTCTTCCAGCGTCATTTCCTGCAGCAGCAACGCTGTCCGTTTCTCAGCCGACAGGGCCGTGTTCATCCAAGGCCGATCTGTCTGGCTTCCTGCCGCTCCTGCAATATTCATAGGTCCGATCACAACAGCCGCGATAACTGTCATCATCACCATACGGAACAACCATGTTGATTTCACTTTCACGTTTGTAATTCCTCCTTGATGTTAGATCATGAGGTGAATGCCTATTCAACTCTCACAGGCTTGCAAAGGCTCTCGATCCTGCGAGCTCCGACAAGAATCCAGAGCCACGGGATAAGCAAGCAAGTCAGCAAAAGCCGCAATGGCTCAAGTGACACGTTTACCACCCTACCGTACATTTTCGAAAATTTCATTGAAAGTTTTTGGAAGTACAGCACTAGGACCTTCACTCTTTTTCATGAAAAGAGAGCGTTAACAATTCAGTTAACCGATAATAAAATTACACTTTTGTAACTATTTGATGACGGTTTTTTAACTAATTTCAATCCATAAAAATGATTCATATGTCCCACTCTTGACTTACTCATATGGCGTTACCTAGCGTGCGACCAAAGTCGCTATTTGGGAATTGGAAATACTTATGTATAAGGATTTTGCAAAATCCTGGTATAAAAAACAACGCTCATAAACAAAAAAATTCCAGAGAACCTGAAAGGTCCCTGGAATTAATGTGATTATTCAAACGGATACCGAAGCCCCCATTGTGAACGAATCTGATCCATCAGTTTCATAATTCCTAACGATTCATCTAAAGAAATAGTAGAACTTTCGAGCAAACCTTCGTTCAAGCAACGCCCGACTTCTTCTGCTTCAAAGGCATAGCCTGTAGAGGATCGGTCATCCTGAAAGTTTTGTGCCTCTTTACCGTCCACAACTAAAGTAGCCGATGTGCTGTTCAGGAATGACGGAATGTGGATATAACCCTTTGTTCCATGGATGTATGCCTCATTCGTCAATCCGAGACGGACTGCCCCGTTAAGCATAGCCGTGCGTCCTTTTCCATAATCCAGCAAGATCGAAAATGTCTCGTCAACGCCTGTCTCCCCGATATGAGAAGTGCTCCATACATGCTCAGGTTCAGGACCGAAGACCATTGAAGCAAAAGAAACCGGATAAATTCCTGCATCTAATAGAGCACCTCCGCCCAGCTCAGGGTTCAAAAGCCGCCCCTCCGGGTTCCAATCTATTCGAAAACCAAATTCCGCCTTAACCAGCTTTACCTCGCCAATGTGTCCCGCATGTATCCACTCCCGCACTTGGCGAATCGGAGGCAAAAAACGTGTCCACATTGCTTCCATCAGGAATAGCTTACGCTCACGTGCAAAGCCGATCATTTCCTCCAATTCTTTGCTGTTGACGGTGAAGGGTTTCTCACACAAGACTGCTTTGCCCGCCCGAAGAGCCGTCAGAACATTTTCTTTATGAAAAGGATGGGGAGTCCCTACGTAAATAGCATCTACCTCGGGATCTTGTGCTAATTCCTCATAGCTCCCGTAAGCCCTTGATATTTGATGCTTAGCTGCAAATTCGGTAGCGCTTTCAATAGTGCGTGATCCAACAGCATACCCTTCTCCATTCGTAACATGCGCCAAATCCGCCACAAATTGATCTGAGATCCAGCCTGTGCCGACAATTCCCCATTTAATCTTTTTGCTCATACTTGTGTCCCTCCCAGCAATTTGGTTAACGTTGACTTACAACATACCCTTTTATTCTAGCAAACGCCTGTCCTAAACAAAAGAAACATTTGCTAGACGACAGTTTCTTTTGTGACCCAGCAGCATCTTCATTTATACCCATTATTGAATGACGTATCTGTAAAACTTTTTATCCACTTTCATGACTGGAAAACCAATCGGCAATTCTTCTGGAGCTATACTAACAAAGTCATTCTTCTCATAGAAACGATGAGCTGCTACGAATTGTGGTGTTGTTCCAAGATAGATTTCTTCAATAGACCTTTCCCTGGCCCATCCTATGGCATGATGCAATAATTGATTCGAAACATTGAATGTTTTACCTCTATAGTTTTGTTTTACAAACATTTTTCTGAGTGCTGTCTTACGGTTCTCAATATCTAACAAAGCTATAGTTCCTACTACGGTTCCTTCACTAAGAGCCACCCAGAAGTTGCCGTTACCACGCTGATAAAAGTTTTTAATATCAAGCAAATCTGGCTGATCTTCTTTGGTTATGGCGATATTATATTCATCTTTTTGAATATGTAAAATTAAATCGACAACTTGTGATTGATACTCGCTTGAGTACTCTTTTAGAAAGATACTATTAATCATCGTTGTGTTCTCCTATTATCGTCAATTGTTATACTGTTAGATTCTCATCAAACCACAGAACCTAAAATATTACCCATATCTCCTTATTGGCGCTTGATACACGCTCAGTATTAAATAACTCAACCTCCGCAACTAAACTAAGTTTCCACCTACACAGTCGAGGATGCGAAATCATTGTTTAGGTGCGAACGTTGAGTTAATTATGAATCTCTATATATCAGAATTCTATTCTACGCTTGAAGCTGTGTAAGAATTTGCGGGTCCTTGATCTTCTGATCCTCGGCCAACAACACAATTTTGGATAGAATCTCCGCTGTTCTTGGGTCTTCGTCCAGAAACGGCAGGAAGATGCGTCCACCATGCTGCGAATGCACCGGAATAATATGCAGTGCTCCCTTCGCTTGCTTATAGACACCCCCGCTTCCCAGATGCACAGCATATTCGCCAAGAGTCCCATCTACACGTGCATAATTCCCATCCAAGCGTACATTGCTAATTTTCAGCAGGCGAAGTGATTCCTGCACAATCACCCTACGCATTTCAATGGTCGTCAGACTGGCCTCTGGATCAACGCCGCCTACATGAGCAACACTGACGACCAGATCCACGTCCCGCATAACTTCGGAGAACAGAACAGGAGGAACTTCATCCAACGGTACGCTCTTATACGTTGTCCGATCAAAGAACTGTACTGTCTCCAGCGTAGGAGCCTCGGTATCCGCTGGTGAGAACCAGTCTGCCATGGCATACAGGTTCGCAATCAGATTCTCGGCATAGTACACCTTCTGGAGTCCGTCCTCATAGCTGACTGTCCATTGGCGACCTTTCAATAGGGATACCGTTTTATTCGGCTGTACCTGGTGTCCCGCATATCGACGGGAAACTGTCGCGTTTGCACGTTCATCAGCATTCAGTAGGTACAGCTCACGGAACACCTGCTTAAATGGCTGGCGTATCTGGCGGTCGAATAAGTCCTTCTGGAAGTCGCTCCAACGACCACTTTCGAACAAATGAAGGGGGTGAGCGATAATCAGCTTGTCTTCTTCTCCTATAGTATGCTGTTCAGCAAAAGGAGCCGTCAATACCAACGTTTCCTCATTAAAATATCCGAGGTGATCATCGGCCTTGAAAACCAGTGTCCGCACCAACGGAGCAAGCACAGGATTACCCAGCAATCCTCTTAATTCCTTCACCATAAAGGTCGTACCAGACTCCATAGAGCGTTCCAATTCTTTGCGAGCTCTGCGGTACTGATCCACTAGATCTACTTTAAGCTCCTTCAGCGACGTAACATACTCATCCTTCTTGAAACGAGCCGGAATGGATTTCAGCGTCTTGCCTTTGCTGACAATTTCAATATCTGCCGCTCCTTCAGCATCAATGACGAGCTGCACCGTTGTAGCCTCGTCCAAAGCATGTGGCTCAAAATAAGACCGGAGATCATCCAGCTTACGAGCTTCCATGTCCCATACGAGACGGGTTACATCATCATAACCTGCGTTACGTGCCAAATTCCCGAGTGCAATCCGTGAAACCAGTGCCTCACTGGCCTTACGCTGTGCCCCAAATTTTTTGCTTTGTTCCAGAAACCTCTGGATAAAATCATAACGTTCGCGTACATCTGGTTCAGGCGGCTGAGCAAGTGGAATCAGACTGTAGGTCAGCAAATGGTCTTTGTTTCGCTTGTCCTCCACTGATTTTTCCATTTCACTCCGTTTGAGCTTACCCAGCGTCGCATCCGCAAACAACTGGGATCGACGATGATTGGCTCCAGCTGAAATATACTTGGCACAATCGTACAGCAGATCAAATCGTTCCTCGCCCAACGTCTCATAGGCCTCATGGAACCAGTGAATATCGAAGGCACCATCATTAAAATCTTGCGGAGCAATCGGCGAATAATGGGCTACAATCGTTTCCTTCTCGGCCGAAAAACCTTCATTGATATGTGCATGGAAATACCATGCGGCACTGCGAAGCCCTTCCCAACCGAGATAGTCTGCTACAATCTCAATCCACTGTGGAGCATACATAGCAGCCTCCAGCAGACGTTTATCCGTAATTTTAGTGTTTTTCAGCTTTTCCTTGAGCAATGTGGCATCCTCGCCATCACTCGGATAACATGCTTTGAGCAAGTGGCTGAACGATTCTTTTTTGGTAATACGATCACCGTAGCCGTACACATAACCACGCACAAACGTTTCCTTGTCGAGACCCTCCAGAATACGGATGAAATAATCCATACCTTCAAATTGGCTCAATCCCATAACCTTTGGCGTAGCCTCGGTAGGCAAATCTCCTCGAACCAATTCAACCTCTAACAGTCGATCAATAACCGTGCGACGTATTTCCAAAAATTCATGTTTGCTAGAAATCCATGTATTGCGGGCATTGGTTAAGGAACTCATATGTCTTCTGCTTTCCCTACCGGCCAGCAGTTCCCGATAGACTTCCCCTACACCGATCAACCCTTTTTCATATGCTTTGAAATAATCCTCCAGATCCAGCGGAGAATAAAAACGATTTTCCGCTCCTGGCAGTTCTGCGTAGTTCACAAAGGTATGGAAAAAGCGCTTAAAGGACTCACCATCATGAACCTGCCCCTTCTCCAGTGCCACCCACGGGCCGGACAATAGATGGAGCATTCCCATATCCTCAGCAGGTCTGTCCTTAGGCACGCCCTGCATTAGTGAATTTAAAGCAAGGTCAATTACGTCAAATGTTTGGTCACCGGATGTGTCCATAAAATAAGCATTAACTAATGTGCTTACCTGATCGGAATAGGTCAGCTCTGCCATCCACTTCTGAACCTCGTTAATCCGATCCAAAGGATACATTTGCTCAGCGAAGTCTTTACGCCATCCTTCCAGCAGCTTGTGCTTGCTTTGTTCTGAATAGTTCATGTTAAAAGAAAAGTATCGATAGTAGCGATCCAGCGTTCGGTCCATAGGCTCCAATCGGTCATAAAAAACAAGCTCCAGCAGTTCACGCGCTTCCATGCCGCTTTCCTGCAAATAACGGTCCCACTCCTCATAGAGAGGATATAAAGACAGTCTAGAATCTACTTCTTCATCGACCTGAACCAGCCGTAGAGGACGAAGGTTCGTCCCAATAAGCAATGTATCTTTGTAGCCCGAATAATACTCCGCAGTATATTCCACATCACGATGATGATGAACAAGCTCATCCAGTCCGCTCAAGAACTGCTTGAGCTTCTCCAATGGACTAACAAAAACATCGGACAATCGAAAATCACCCAGATCAACTTTCTCTTCCAACCAAGCTTCCTTGACATTCGGATCGTACAGGCCAAAACCGTTAGCCCCTGTATAAGCATCCTCCTGTCCCAGCTTGGACAGCAGTTGCTCCTCTTTGGCTGTGGGTTGCTGAATGATATCCGCCAAAGGCCGCAGGCTTTCATACTGTTCGGCACGATCCGGGTCTGCATATATCTTCGTCAATACTTCCAGTCCACCCAATCGTTGCAGCTCCGCCTTAGCACGAAGCAAGCGTTCCAATGAGCCAGCCAGCGGC
>NZ_WUDQ01000590.1:0-2226 GCF_009827695.1 Paenibacillus sp. OT2-17
CAAATATTGGTACGCGCAATGCAGCATCATATTAGCTGCGCTATTATGGACGCACATAATTATATTGAGCTCACCGGATCAACGCTTGAGATCCAGCCTATGGGCTATACATATACATCGCTGCTTCCTATGACTGCCGAAGTAACAGGTATACAACTGGAAGGATTTATGTATCCGCTACATAATGCCACCCTCAAAATGGGACAATCGCGTGCTGTCAGTAATAAGCTAACGGCTTCAAAAGGTACGATTTCCATCAAAAGCGGTCTACTACTCGTTATTCAAAGCAAGGATTAATTATGACATTGTTGTAACCATTGTTCAGATTGTTCTTTCACTCAAAACCCTTGATTAACAAGGGTTTTTCCGTTTATAGAGATCTATGAATCGATATATTTTTTACAAATTGTAATTTTTAATCGTTTTTTAATAATCGCTGTGTAAGTCTTGTCCCTCAAGCATTTGAGAGTTCTTTTCCAACTATTAGGCGGCTTCAAAACTGTTATACTCAACGCTGTCAGTTAGTTAGCAACTCAGCAAAATATTGCACAAATCAATTTCTGGAGGTACTTACAACATGAATATGCAGAAAATCATAAAAAAGGTAATTATAGCAGGGGTCGCAGCCACTATCGGCTTTGGTACTTTTGCAATTGAGGGAACAAATACGGCACAAGCTGCCACTACTACTTCAGTAGGCCAAAAAGTAATTAACTACGGTGAAAAATATATGGGAACTCCTTATAAGTTTGGAGCTTCCACGAGCACTACACGTAATTTTGACTGTTCTTCTTTCATGAAGCACATATTCAAGAAATACGGAGTGGATTTGCCACGTACTTCTGTTCAACAGTCTAAAGTCGGACATGCCGTATCCAAGTCCAATTTGAAAAAAGGTGACTTAGTGTTCTTTTCAAGCGGTAGCCGTGCGACAGGACGCAACATTACCCACGTAGCAGTCTATATGGGCGGGGGTAAAATTTTACACACTTACGGCGGACCTGGCGTGACCATCTCCGATTTGAACTCCGGCAACTGGAAAAGAACATACATTAAAGCACGCCGCGTGCTGTAGTATGAAACTCATTTTGAAATATGCGAGCCGGGACGAAAAGTTCCGGCTTTTTTATATGCCTTATGCTATTCTGATACGGTTGGTGTTCTGAGTGAATAGCCAATACCTCGTTCCGTACGGATCATTTTAAACTTATACCCTTTATCTACTTTAACCCTCAAATGTCTGATATAGACGTCTACTACGTTCGTATCAACGATATAATCATGTTTCCAAACATCCTTCAGAATTTGCTGCCTGCTACAAACTTGGTTAAGATGTATCGCCAGATGAAGCAAAAGATCAAATTCTTTCGGAGTTAGTTCCAGCTTTTGTCCCCCTCTGCTCACCATTCTGCTTGCATTGTCTATATGTAAATCACCCGCTTCGATCGCCCTTTTCACATCACGTTCAATACCAAAAATCCGCAATAAATTAGCCACTCTTGCCTGAAAAACTCTAGGATAAAAGGGCAGAACGATCACATCATGTGCCCCTTGTTCAAAGCAGGAAACAATATGGTCCTCCTCATCTGATGAAGTCATTGCAAATAGCGGGACATGAGGATGGTTTTGCTGCAAAATGCGAATCAAGCCTTGTGTATCCGCCTGTTCATCTCCTATGTTCAGGAGTAGCAAATTCACCGGATTGTGGGCTGCATAAGAGCTTGCATCCGATGTATTGCTAACATGTACCACCTGATAACCTGCCTGCTCCAATGGAAGAACAATTACGGGAGACGCTTCATTTACATCCACAAGTAAAATTAACGGGCTCATCTTTTCACCCACCTGGTTTGGACATAGCATTACATTGGATACGAACAAGTTTGTTATAAGCCATTAAAGCATATTAATATTATTGTAACAAAAAAGCAGAAAATCATTCTCCAAAGAATGGCTTTCTGCTTTTATGGTTTAACCCAAATAGCGATGATACAGACTTCTTGCTTTTGCCACGTCCTTTGTCCCATGGATCAACGCTCTGCCATCTGCAAAAACAACCAAGCGATACTCGCTTGTACTAAAGGAAACCAAAAACGGATTCTGCTCTACTTTTCCTTCTCCCAAAGAAGCAAATCTATCTGCTATTTCTGCAAGATTCAGATGTGTCGGGTTTGCTGGTCTAATTTGAACGGTATCCCTGCCGCACAAAACATCTGTTTTCTGCCG
>NZ_WUDQ01000591.1:0-2220 GCF_009827695.1 Paenibacillus sp. OT2-17
GTGTTGTAAGCCGTTCAGTCGACCCATTACGACCTGCCGTGCTGACGGTGGGAACCATCCAAGGGGGCTCTGCGCAAAATGTGATCGCAGAAACGTGTCGCTTGAGTGGAACGATCCGTACGTTTGATGAGGAGACACGAACGGTAATGAAGGAGCGACTGCATGAGGTGACGGAGCTTACAGCCGCAACATACGGTACAACAGCACAGGTTCGCTATATTATGGGATACCCACCAGTTGTCAATGACACACATGAAGCATCTCGTTTCTTTAATGAAGCAAAATCTGTTTTCGGCGAGGAGAATGTGCAGGAAGCGTCGAAGTTGATGCCTGCTGAAGATTTTGCGTATTATTTGGAACGTGTGCCAGGTTGCTTCATGTTCGTAGGAGCGGGTAACCCAGTTAAAGGAGCAGTTTATCCACACCATCATCCAAAATTTGATTTTGATGAGGATGCTATGATTAACGCGGTTCGTTTGTTTATTGCGATGTCTATGGGATACGCTGCGGAACGAAACGCAGGGGCAATTAAGGGCTAAAATGAGTTGAATTGGGAACGGTTCAATCTGGAGTATGAGGTTAATGAAATGGGGTACCCTACTGTTGAAAAGGAGGGAGTACCCATGAAAAAGGTTCAGGAAGTTATGACTAAAAAATGCGTAACGGTTACCCCACAGGACAATATTTATGAAATTGCGGTCAAAATGAAGGACAATGATACTGGTTTTATTCCGGTTGTGGAAAGCGAAGGCAGTGATAAGTTGATCGGTGTAGTAACGGACCGTGATCTTGTCGTTCGCGGTTATGCGGCTAAAAATTCGGGTTCGGGTTCGGTCGATACCGTCATGACGACAGGTATTCGTACAGCCAGTGCGGACATGTCGGTGGACCAAGCAGCTGAACTGATGGCAGAACAGCAAATCCGTCGTTTGCCCGTAACGGAAGGAGACCGTCTGATCGGGATTGTCTCGATCGGGGATTTGGCTGTTCGTAATATTTTTGCAGACAACGCTGGAGAGGCGCTTAGTCATATTTCCGAGCAGGTCCACTAGAAGAATAATTAAGGTAGCATTAGTTTGGGGAGATCTTTACCCCGAGCTTCTAATCAGGAGTTCAACCCGAATATGGGTTGGGCTCCTTGCTATTCTGGTTGATATGCCAATAAACGGATAAGCTATTTATTATATAAGTTTAAAATGATGTATTGTTAGATTATCAGGAGGTAGTTATGAATCCAGATCATCCTTGTATTGTACAACGTGATTTTACCGTTCTGCTGGAGATGGGCTTGCCCGGTTCAGAATGGGCTCGTTCACAGTTGCAGATTTATGCGGAGCTGGTTAAAAGCCCGTCCGCTTTTCATACATACCACATCACTCCATTGTCTTTGTGGAACGCAGCTGCCCTCGGATGGAGTGCTGAGGACATTCAAAATAGTTTGCACTCCATGTCCCGTTGGGATATTCCACGTGATTTGTTGAAGGATATTGAACAGCTCGTTTCTCGTTATGGGACGTTGACGCTTTCACGGGAGGGTACGGAAGAAGAGCGAACTTATAGCACAGATATGATTGGCGCATACCGTGCTGAGCATGAGCCAGACGGAGGTATAAAGACAGGGAAAGCCAACAGCTATACAATGGGTGATCGCTTGATCTTGGCAGCAGAGACCCCCGCTTTACTGGGTAAGCTACTGACCAAGCAAGAGCTTAAACAGCTTGGTTTACTTCGACTTGATGAGGTAAGCGCGTCGGTCCCGTCCGAAAATCGGGGCTTGCTCAAGCAGGAATTAACGCGCTTGGGATATCCCGTTGTGGATACGGCAGGCTATCTTGAAGGGAATCAGCTTAGATTTACCGTGGGAAAGGGAAAAACAAAGTTGCAGCTTCGTGATTATCAAGTAAAGGCCGCTGATGAGTATAAAGGAGCGGACGGCTTAGGGGGTAGTGGTGTACTGGTGCTTCCATGCGGAGCCGGAAAAACAGTGATAGGTATGGCGGTAATGAATCGGTTTCAGTGCGAGGTGCTTATTCTAACATCTAATACTACTTCTGTACGGCAATGGGTAGAAGAGTTAAAACGAAAAACGGATATTCCTCCCGATTCCATTGGGGAATATAGTGGTCAGAAAAAAGAGGTACGTCCGATTACGGTGGCGACCTACCAAATATTGACACACCGTCGCACCAAAGATGGGGATTTTGAGCATATGAAACTGCT
>NZ_WUDQ01000592.1:0-2199 GCF_009827695.1 Paenibacillus sp. OT2-17
ACTGATCAGCCCGCTCCAGCTTCGTGCGATGTATTTTAAGACCACCGTTAATATAGCAGGTAAATGATTGGTGCTGACCCTCCACAAAATCAAATCGGGCCATACCGCCGAAAAACAATGTTTGTCCGGCATCAAGCTGATACGCAGCAGGCTTCAGCGGCTTGTCCGGCATAATAGCACTCAAGTCCTGACGGGAGACAATCTCACTGAATCGCCAAGGGTATACAATACCCGGAGTATCAATAATGTGCTTGCCGTCGTCGAGCGGAATATTTACCATATCGAGTGTAGTCCCCGGGTAACGGGACGTTGTGAGTTCCTGCTCCATATCGCTATAATCACGAATCAAGCGGTTAATAAGCGTCGATTTACCCACATTTGTCGCTCCGACTACATATACATCACGGTTACCACGGAGCTCAGATACCACATCCAACAGACGGTCAAAGCCCTGATTTTTTTTAGCTGAGCACAGTACGATTTCTTCTGTGCGTAGTCCTTGCTCCTTCGCTTGCTTTTGTACCCAGTTACGCACCTTGTTCCAATTCGTTACCTTAGGCAGCAAATCGGTCTTGTTCACAGCCAGTATAACCGGATTGGAGCCTACAAAGCGTTGCAGACCGGAAATCAAGCTACCTTCAAAATCAAAAATATCTACAATGTGGATGACGAGCGCATCCTTGTCCCCAATCTGGCTGAGCAGCTTCAAGAACTCATCTTGATTCACCGTCACTGAAGACGTCTCATTATAGTTTTTGATCCGGAAGCAACGCTGACAGATGACAGGTTCGCGAGTAAGCAATTTTTCAGGAATATATCCCGGAAGCTCCGGGCTAGTGGTCTGCACGGTGATACCGCAACCACTACATTTGACGGCAGTGCCGCCGTCAGGTCTTTCAGTCATTCTTCTTTTCCTCCTCAAGCCATAAGCCTTTCTTACGTAACCTTGTGAGCGCGATTCGCTCCAATCGCCGATTAAATCGGGTCATGACTCCTTCATCATGAATGGATATCGGTAGCACCAACACCGTATGCAATCCCAGTCGGTTACCTCCCAATACGTCCGTCAACATTTGGTCTCCGACCATAATAGTCTCTTCCGGAGTCAGCCCCATCATACGGATGGCTCTACGAAAAGACGAGTTGGAAGGCTTCCGTGCGGCATGTATAAATTCAATGTCCAAAGGCGTAGCAAACACGGATACACGGTCCATATTGTTGTTAGACACGATGACAAGCTTAAAACCCGCCTGTTTGACCTTCTCAAACCAGGCCACCAGCTCGGGAGTCGCATTCGGCGCTTTTGCGCCGACCAGCGTGTTATCCAGATCCGTAATAATGCCGCGATATCCTTGAGCGTACAAGCCTTCAAGATCAATATCAAAGACGGTATTCACCCGTAATTTGGGCATCAGCATTTCAAACAACGTCGGTCACCTCAGTTTCATACGACAAACTATACCATATTACTATGGCTTAGTAAAAAGCTATCCGCAACAAACGGACAGCTTTTTCACTAAATATATAGCTAAAGATTAAAATAGACGGCAAATTAACCAAATCAAAAATAGACTAGTCTTGATCTTTCTGATCCGTCGCAGCTTTTCGTCCAGCCCATCGTTTTATCCATCCTTCTTTGTGTAACAGAGAGGCCTGCTGGCGAACCATATGCCAATCTTCTGCGGTTACGGATGAGGGACTATAACGCGCTTGTTCAAATCGTCCAAGCAGCTGATGTAAAATAGAAGCTTGTTCCGGTACTTCTAGCGACCATCTATCAACTGATTCCCTCAGCGTCTCGTGACTGGCGCGGACAAATCCCTTTCTTCGCATGTACCTTAACCAGTGCTCAGTTTCGACGACCACCTTTTCATCCGGGGTCAGCGGCTTACCTCTGCGTAAACGCAGCAGATAAAAGTGAATGTCTGCCCGATTACGCCAGACGATATAAGCAGCCCACAGCAGCAGAATTGCAGCAGCAGAACCTATGATTACAGGATGAATCTTTGAACCTTCCTCCGGATCAGTCTGCGGGTTCTGCTCAGGCTGTTCTGGTTCAGGCTGATCTTTAACCTCTGGGGCTTCTGGAGTCTTTGAATCCTCCTGTTCCGTAAGCAGCGGCATATCAAAGCCAGGCGTAGCTTCTACAGGAACCCAACCGTATTCACCTAAATATACTTCCGCCCAGGAATGAGCATC
>NZ_WUDQ01000593.1:0-2198 GCF_009827695.1 Paenibacillus sp. OT2-17
AAATAAAGCGGTGCCGATCCCCATAATCAGTAGTGTGCTATACTCCATACGCCACAATAACGGTAATAGCGCGATCACCAACAACACGGCACCCAACAGCATACCCGCCGAACGATAGTGTGGCTTGAGCCATTTTCCGACAGCCCAAAAGCTGAAAAATGATACCGCCGAGGTGATAAGTGAAAACTGTGCCAGCTTCCATTCCTGTTGAGTAGCTACATATACGAGCAGCGTAATCAGGAAGGCAAACACCCCTTCACGGATGCCCTGGGCAATAAGCGATAACGACAACGGACGCCACATACTCCCTTTTTGTGACAATCGTTGCTTGGGCTCTTTCCAATTGTAATTTCCTGTCGGCTTACGTTTGCGAAGAAAGAAACTAAGCACCACTCCTACGACATAAAAGGCCAAGGAAATACTGAATATCACGCGATAACCTGCGTCATCCTCCATACGGGCAATAATCCAACCGGACAGCCAAGGACCCACTATACCAGAAAACGAGCCCAGCAGACCCACCCATCCGTTAAAATGATCACGGCTTGCCTGATCCGTGACTTCGAAAAAAATCACATTAAACGCCAGCCAGAATAAACCTAATGCTGCACCCAGCAGCATCCCGAGCGGCCATATGTAGTTCACAGCCTGCGGTCCCGTATATAACACGATCAGATAAAATAGGCCTGATAATGCGGTCCCCACGCGTAGGGCATTCATTTTGTTATGTTCCTTGACCCACTTTCCAGCCACCCAGACCATAATTCCCAGTGCAATTTGTTGACTGACATTAAACCAGCCGATCATCGCGTAATCCTGCCTGCTTTTCCACAAATACACGTTAAGAAATGTGCCTGACAATGCTGCTGCAAACACAAACAATCCATTCAAGCTTAATAGCAGAATGGATTGTCCGTTCAGGTTTGATTTCAATGCAGTTCCCCCTAACCGAAAAATCACCAATCAGCTTATTTCAAGCCAGCTTGTTCAAAGATTTCTTCGATTTAAGATGCCCGTATTGAGCTTGGGCCTATCCGGGGGATTGCTATTTAATTGTTGGAAATACCGCTGAGCTTCTCCAGCATCCGCAGTCGGTCATTCTCTGACAGTGTCTGCTGGACATGGAAGCAGCTAGGGCATACATAAACATTCAAGACGAACGGCAAATCCAGAACGGGCTTGCCCAGCGCTGGAGACATCGACGGTTCAAAACCTTCTCTGGTTACGGTTTGCGAACCTGCATGCAGCATGTACTCCCCACATTGAGAACATTCAAGAACCTCATCTTGTCTGTCGAGTATTTGTTCAGCGCCTTGTTCATAAGCCATCAGATCCGCACCGCTTTCTTCAAATTTTTGCAAAGTATGCAGCACAGGCAACTTATGAAGCTCATTATCCTGCAACAACGGTGCATCAACCGGTTTTTCAACTACGATTTCATCCTCTGCCTCATATAAAATATCCTGCTCCTCATCATCACCGAGCTGAATACTCAATGTCCGATAACCCTTCAGGTCTTCTTTTCCATGAGAGTGGGGCGCCGGGGTTACAGAAGCCACATGATCAT
The DNA here is from genome assembly GCF_009827695.1 of Paenibacillus sp. OT2-17. Lineage (NCBI taxonomy): Bacteria > Bacillati > Bacillota > Bacilli > Caryophanales > Paenibacillaceae > Paenibacillus > Paenibacillus sp. OT2-17. Next base: position 1,568 of record NZ_WUDQ01000593.1, read on the forward strand.
GTTTCGTCTCTTCATGTCCATGCTCACCGGCATGTCTATGAACAGGTGGAGAAACAGACTCATCTTCATCATCGGTGATGTCAGAGTACCCTTTTAGATCATTATGGCAATAAGGACACTCTTCCTCAGGTCCTAATTCTTCATCCCAAATAATTTCCATGTTACACCATGGACAAATAGTCATTTCCAAGCTTTATCATCCTTCCGTTCCAAGCGTATACCAAGCTCTAGTATACAAGATGTGTCAAGTTACACTGGCACCGATCACATAAGATAAAGATATGGAAATAATCATGGAGAACAAGCCGACAGCACGATTATCCTCTTTAATCTGTTGATCGATAGAAAATACTGGTGTCAGAAACTCAAAAAGAAAGTACGCCGCAAGAAGCAGTAAAAAGCCAACGAACGACCAAATCATCGTATCATACACACTGGATTTGGCTTCCATTGCAAAGCGGAGTACGTTGCAAATACCGAACATTTTCCCTCCCGTAGCCATGGCTACCGAAACATTACCGCGCTTGATCTCTTCCCAGCATTTATAGCGGGTTACCAGCTCAAAACACGACAAAAATACAATTAGCTCCAGCACCGCCACCGAGAAATAACCCAGCATCATCCCCAACGG
>NZ_WUDQ01000594.1:0-2179 GCF_009827695.1 Paenibacillus sp. OT2-17
GCAACGGCGCGCGTTCGGCTTGCCACTCGCGTCGCAAAATCTCTAGTGTCGCCGCAGGTATGTACGGCGACGCGGCCTCCGGCCCGCCGTCCAGCAGCAGACGGCGGATGGCCGTGGCGCTGGCGATGACTCCGTCCGCAGGCGCCACGGCTTCGTGGTAGCCCGATCCCGTGCGGGCTACCGTGAAGGGCTTGATTGTGCTGCCCAGTCTTTCCAGCGCAATCAAGTAATGCAGCCCCAACGTATTGTTGGGCTGCTGCATGAGGGCGGCGAGCGCAGCGCCGTCCGCTCCTTCGGCCGCGAGCGCGGCTGCGGCTCCCGCGTAGGCAGCGGGATAGCTCGTGCCGCTGCTCAGGCGCTGCGCGATGCCGGCCTTGAGCTCGGCCGGCTCTGCCGCCAGCACGCGGGCCAGCGCGCGCAGCGGGGCGATGTCTCCGCTCTCGCTACCGAAGCAGAGCGCGTCGACGATGCCCGTCGCATGGAGCAGGGCGACCGCTCCGCGGGCAAACCATTCTGCAGGCTGGACGGCATAGGCCACAGGCAGCTCCAGAACCAGGTCCACACCCATGGCGAGTGCCAGTGATGGACATGTCCGTTATGCAGAGGATTGTACTCTACAATCATACCGAGTGTTTTCAAGACCGTATGTCGGCTCCTTTCTTAAAGTAACTTATTGGGTAACTATTTTGATAATAATGGTTAAGTACCCGTGAATGATTGTTTTCAGGGCAGCTATACTGTTTTTCATCGTCGGCATGAACAAGACCATTGAGACCTGGACGAAAAAGCTTTATACTCGCATTATTGTACACGAAGAGTGGCGGGGGTACGAATACTCATCGGTACATGTTTAGCACAATGCATTTTTGCTTCTGCATAAAACTTGTCGAACCATTGGAAAACCAGTGGATTTGTGAGTGGTGTAAAGTGAAAGGTGTTGACAAACGACTCGATCAGTCGGTATAATAATTTTTGTTTGTTTGGAGTGATAGTGATGCAACTATTTTTTCGAAAAGTAGCAACAAGTGACGGTCCTTTTCCTATCCGTGAATCTCTTAATGTGAGTGAATTGGTGGATGATCGTGCTGATGTTACGGCCGTTTCCCCGCTGGAGACCGACTTGGTCGCCGTTAGTCTGGGTCAAGGCTTGATGAGCGTGGAAGGCACGTTGACCGCAGGTCTGGACATGCTGTGTTCACGCTGTTTAAGCCCGATGCACGAGGATTTAAAGATTGAATTCCGTGAACGGTTCAAGCAAACCTCTTCGAGTGTTGAAGAGGAGGATGAAGATGGCGATTTTATCGCAGTGACGGAGGACTCCTTCGACATTGCACCGTATTGTGAAGAACTGTTTGTACTGCATGTGCCGTTTGCGCCTTTGTGCAGTGAGGATTGTCAGGGAATCGCACCAAAGACCGGACAAAACTGGAGTATTGGCTCCGATGACAGTAACGATGGCGATACGGAAAAGATTGATCCGCGTCTGGCAGGGCTTAAGGATTTTTTTAAATGAGAATTGAGTTCAATTCTGAAAAATCATCATCCGCTTGTGCCGGAGAGTTACTGAACCGATGCGTGGATGTTGCAGGCTTGATTCACCGGCTGTAAGATAATTGCTTCTGGCATTTTCTTTCAGTCTTGAATGAGATAAGAAGTCATACCCGCTATGCGGGGGTGATCTGGTTAAGGAGGTGGGAATAATGGCAGTACCTCAACGGAGAACATCCAAAACTCGTCGCGACAAACGTCGTACTCACTTTAAACTGGCAGTACCAGGTATGGTGAAATGCTCCGAATGCGGCGAATTGAAACTTGCTCACCATGTGTGCAAAGTTTGCGGAACGTACAAAGCTAGAGAGATCATCTCTCAATAATGTCCGATAAGCGGATTCTTTGGAATCTTCGCAGGAAGAGTAGCGCTTCACTTCAGTGAGGCGCTACTTTTTTTTGTCTGCATGCTTCCTTTTTACGTCAGCATGCTATATACTGTTTTAGTACCAGGTTCTAAGAAAGAAGGGCCGAAGAGGTTCCTTTATACATACAAGAAGACATATAGCCGCTTCCGTCGGGCCGTAAATGTTGAGCAGCTTGTCTATGTTCAGCTTATCGCGTAATTGCTGTACCAGCTCGCCGCTGCAAACCTCACCTGCCACCATGATAAAAGCAAAGTGATGTTCGA
>NZ_WUDQ01000595.1:0-2177 GCF_009827695.1 Paenibacillus sp. OT2-17
AACCTCCCACAGAAAGTCTATTAGATAAAGAAGGAGTTACTTCTTTATCTAATAGACTTTCTGTGGGAGGTTGCTGACATAGCATCCTCCCCGAACTCTTTTAAGGATGCCAATCGCATAACCGCCCTGTATATAACAAAAAAGCACGATCCATCAGCTTGTAAGTGCTGTGGATCGTGCTTTTTTATATGGATTGTCACTCGACTGCGCTAGGAACGCAACGTTTTTTTAGCTTGTTCAAGCCGTTGTACCTCTTCACCAAGCATGTCCTCTGCAACTTCTACTGAGTCGTCACCAAGGCTATCCTTTGCCTGCTGTATGGCATGCTCCGCATGAGTGCGAGATTGCTCAGCCTGCTCAATCAGTTGCTCAGCCGGATGTGACAATGCCTGAGAGACGGCATTGTGAAGCCTGTCCACCGAGTTTTGTGTTTGAGCCTCAACACTGTGATTGTCGAGATTAGAATCATATTGGGCCATGAGTCACTCCTCCTTCTGGGCAGTGGTCTACATCCATTAGCATGGATCAGAAGAAGGGGAACTATTCAAAAATTGCGAATGCTGCGTACTGGAACTATTTGATAAAGCGCGCAGCCTTTTCCAATACTTCATCCTCTGTGGCCGCACTCACATAACGTCCGTTCACATATACAAACGCTCGTTTCCCACAAGGACCGCAATACGATTTGCAGCCGATTTTGATCTCGGCATCTGGTGCCATCTTTTGCAACTTGGGCAAGATCGTTTTCAAGCGGATATGATTGCATTCATCACATACGCGAATATCATTGGCCATCTGTCATCCCTCCGAGCTCCGGCTTAGTGGTCGCCGTGATTACCTTGGGAAGGGTTAGTAATGACAAATCCTTCTTCGGGGAAGTACAAGTAATCAATTTTCACACCATCCAGCAGCGGCTGGCCGTTTTCCAAAATTACATCAATGCCTTTATCTGTAGATACGACAGTATCTGTTTCTTTAGGCGTGTCCAAATCCAGCCCGTAATGAGCATGATCTCCATGAGCATGAGTAATAACAACGCGCAGGCTCTTCCCTTGGTTCTCTTCCTTATCCAGTTCAAGTTTCAATACTTTAGCTGCGTTACGAGTAATTTTGCAGTTCATCAAACTTCATCTCCTTCATATTCATTAAATGAAATGTGGTTCATTGGATACCTATCCACACCACACAACCTAGCGGGTAAAATCAACAACTCAAATAATTAGCCTCTATCCCAGAGGGAAAGAGGTACTATGGCAGCATAGCTGCGTCTGAAACATCATCATGAGCCAATAGATCACAATTATATTCAGCATAGCAAAAGGCAATATTCCTATTGTAAAGAAAATCGTGAAAAATCGCAATCACGAAATTCATAAGCTTATCTACCGAACACGTACATGCTGCTTTTCAAGCACATCTGGATATTTTCGTTCGGCACGGGTGACAAACCAATTCATAAGCAATAGCGTCACACCAATATCGTCGATGGGCATAAATGGCATGACATCAGGTAATACCCAATAGAGCAATACAGGCACCGCAAAGAGTAACTTTTCTCCCAGCGGAATCCTTGATGAAGTAATAAATCGGGGCATACGACGAAATACATGTGACCATTGACGGAGAGATAGTAATCTTTTCCACTTCATAGTTGTTCACTCCATTTCCAATGCTCCTAAGTATATATACCCCATTGAAGGGACATGTAAAGAAGAACACTTATAAAAAACGTGTTCCTCCTAATACGTGCAAATGATTCGATACGTTTCAGTAGGCCGAATTTTTCACCATGACAGCACTGTTGCCATTAACATGCCCACTTCTGCTGCAATATCATCGTAATCACGCATGGGCAGCGGATTTACACCTAGACCGACTTCAACGGTAAACCCTGGTTTACCAAATCGCTGTATAAACCAATCCTTGTACCCTGCATCGCTCCCACCCAGCTTTACCGCCCGGTACCCTGTTGCGGCAGCTAGCCGCAAGGCCCAATCTCGGCTCTCCTTAGGCTCTAGATCCCGATAATTCCAATAGATCTCCTGTCCCTGACTGTGTATGGATAACACCATGTCGAACTGTTCGCGCTCCGTCAGATCGGCAAGCGCCTTGGACTCTGGTTCAGACAAAGGTGCAGGTCCTGCATAGTCTCGTCGAGACGGACCTATTTTACCGCG
>NZ_WUDQ01000596.1:0-2177 GCF_009827695.1 Paenibacillus sp. OT2-17
AAGACAGCTTAATCATGTTAACAAGTGTGTCTAGATCTGTGATGTCGGAGTGAACAAGATCATCCACCGTTCCCGCCTCCTTGTCCGACTTTCTATATTCACCAAATAAAAGTAAGATCTAAATCCTATCTAAAAATAACTTAATTACGTATTTATTACGTAATTAAGTTATACCATAAATTCAAGCATGTGACAAGTACATTATGATAATATATTCCAGTTTTTAAAATACCGATGTAAGTGGATCGTTCACTTGTTCATTTCCATGTGAAGCAAAGGAAATGCCCTACCTGATCCATCCAGTGCAGATCGCCCCGTTTGTACAAAGCCGTAATGTCTGTAGAAAGCATACGCTTTCTCGTTCTGCTCATTCACGTCCACTTTGAGATGCTTCCCTTTTATTTTTTCAGCATACCGGATGAGTCGGCTGCCTATGCCCTGCCCATGCCGTTCAGGGTCCACAAACAGCATCTCTATTTTCAATCCGTCCAGCCCGATAAAACCTGTTGGTTCTTGACTTGTATTCCATTCCATCCAAACTTCAAGTTCTCTTAAAACACCATTCCGTACGATATGATGATAAAATTGAATGTCCTCTTCCGACAAAAATGTGTGCGTCCGGCGTACAGCCCGCTGCCAAATATCAACGAGTTGATCATGGTTTTCCTCACGATAAGCAACAATTTCATTTTGCACTTGTACTTCCCCCCTCATTTAAAAATCGATATTGCATGTTTTGCAGTAAGTCTAACATGCTTATTTAGAAGCATACAAACTCAAAAAGGGAAGCGGAATAATTCCGCCTCCCTTACACTTCAGCCTTTTACAACGTAACACCGTTTTTAAAAATAGCGAGCTCTCTGAAATTGTTTTTCTCATTGTTCACCCAGGTTCCGCTGGCTACATCGACGATGTAATCGACAAAGTTGCGGAGCGCATCTTCCATACTGACATCCTCTACCAATGAACCGGCGTTATAGTCGATCCAATGAGGTTTAGCCTTATACAACGGCGAGTTGGTTGAGACCTTCATCGTCGGAACAAAGGAGCCAAACGGCGTACCGCGTCCAGTTGTGAAGATGACGAGCTGGCAGCCCGCTGCGGCGAGAGCTGAAGATGCCACTAGATCGTTCCCCGGCGCGCTGAGTAGGTTGAGTCCCTTGGTCTTGAGACGCTCCCCGTACTGAATGACATCAGTGACCGTGGAAGACCCGGATTTTTGCGTACAGCCCAGTGATTTATCCTCCAGCGTCGTGATGCCCCCTGCTTTATTGCCCGGTGACGGATTTTCGTATACTGGCTGCTTGTAATCCAGAAAATATTGTTTGAAATCGTTAATCAGATGTACGATCTTATTAAATACTTGCTCATCGGCAGCGCGCTCCATTAAAATCGTCTCCGCCCCGAACATTTCAGGTACTTCTGTCAATACCGTTGTTCCACCTTGCGCGGCCATATAATCCGACAATCGTCCGAGTAGTGGATTGGCAGTAATACCCGATAAGCCATCAGATCCACCGCATTTCAAGCCGATGTTGAGCTCAGACAAAGGTACAGGTTCCCGTCGATCTTCTTGCACGGCCGCAAAAATTTCGTGGAGCAGCCTTACCCCTTCCTCTACTTCATCCGACACATCCTGGGAAAGCAAAAACTTTACCCGCTCCGAATCATATTCCCCGATGGCTTCCTTAAATTCTTTCATTTCATTGTTCTCACAACCCAAACCCAGTACAAGTACGCCACCTGCGTTCGCATGTTTTACGGCATCGATCAAAATCGTGCGTGTATGTGCATGATCGTCACCCAACTGAGAACAACCATAGTTATGCTTGAGCACCAGTGCATTTTCAAAAGGTGAAATATCTCCAGCTTCCTGCTTGAAACGGTTTAAAATAAGTTCAGCGATCCCGTTCACACAGCCGACCGTCGGCACAATCCACAACTCATTGCGAATCCCCACACGACCGTCCTTTCGCCGAAAACCTTGAAACGTACGACTCTCCTGTTCATATAAATGAGGAGCTGGCTTAGGCTTATAAGTGTACTCCTCCACGCCTGTCAGGTTCGTCTTCGTATTATGCGTATGCACATGCTGACCTGCCTGAATGGGCTGAATGGCATGACCGATGGGATATCCATATTTCAGAACATACCCACCTTCAGGTATATCCTGCAAG
>NZ_WUDQ01000597.1:0-2176 GCF_009827695.1 Paenibacillus sp. OT2-17
TCTTCAATCAGATCATTATCAACCAGTTCTTTGAGCTCATCCTTGGAATCGACACGCATCATGTCAGGCAGTTCCCCAGAGGCGATGGCGAGAGAAACCTGACGGCTGTAATCTTCTCCGTTGGTTTCAAATTGGTCTTTAATCTGAGCGTTAAACGTTTCTTTGACCAGCCGAGTATACGCGTTGTTCTCATACGTATCTCCAGCCGGCAGTTTCGGGTTGGCTGTAGTCACACGACCCATCGTTACGGTTATTTCGTCTTTATAGGCACTGAATGGGTCTCCCGGTGTTACCTCATACTTGCCCGCTTCCTCCGCAGTGGGAGGGTTGGAGGAACCCCCACAAGCTGCAAGGGTTGAAATCATCAGAGCAGACATCGACAGCACGGCCAGACGTCTCGTCAACATTTTGCTTTTTATGAACCGTTTAGTTCTCATCACATTCGATTCCCCTTCGTTCTGAATATTTCTCTATCATTGTTGTTTGCGCTTTCATTATAAAGCTCGGAGAAGACAAATCGAGATAGGGATTGTGCGTCTGTTTGGATAGAGAAATGTATGTGGTTTCATATAGGATCATAAAGCCTGAGTTGGCCTGTAAGCATTTATCCTACCTACCGACATACATTTGTCTATCCTTACTTACAAATCAAAGTGAAGAACAAAAAACCGGCAGCTCCTGAAATAGGAATCGTCGGCTTGATTAATGGAATTTTAAGAGTGTCTTATAGAATTTATCGTATCACATTCATAATGGTCTTCAGCGATGATTATGGGGTGCAGTCACCTCCACAGTCACTTGATCGCCCCCTTGTTCCTTCCATTCCTCGACAAATTGATCAAATGAATCGATCGGTTCAGCGCCTAAAATAATTTTTAAAAATGTATCATGTTCCAGTTTTGATAGTTCACCCCAAGCCTTCTCCATCGTTGGAGTTCGTATATAGGTAAGGCTTCGAACTTTATGGATGTTTGGATCGAAAAAATTTCTTCCGCCTACAAGAAGCGAATACCCCCGCATAAAGCTGTCGCTGTGTTCATTCCAATAGGAAATACCATATTGATCATAAGGCTTCAATTTGGTTTGTTTTATTGTCGAAACTAAGTTTTCCAGCAATTTGTATTCAGACTTGTCCTTGAAATCGGCGGGTGTTTTGGTTCCCATCAGAATATCCTGCGCGGCCTTCGATTCATATCGTGCTTCATCTGCCGGAGCAAAGAAATTGCGGCCCAGCATAAAACGCGTACCGTACTTGAACTCATCACGAAGGTACAGATTGTTAATTTTAATGATCGCTTCGGGATGAGCATATCCTTTTCGTACCACCAAGAATGAACTTGACGGATTATCCACCTTCACATGGTATGCTCCGTTTGCATCCAGCGGGAGTGCGTATGCTTGCCAGTTCGCCTCCGGCTCGTTCTGCCAAGCGCTCGGAAGGGGCCAGTACCCAGCATAAAAACCTTGAAAGAACATCCCCGCCTGACCGTTAATAACTGTTTCTTCCGCTTCTTTGCGGATACCCAGTTCTGGATCGAGAAGGCCTTTGGCGTACATTTCACGCAGTTTGACCAAGGCCTCCTTCGTTTCCGGTAGAACCGAACCGTATACAGGTTTTCCATCTTTGCTCAGCCAATATCCCGGGAAAGATCCATATGCTGCGAAGATTGGGGTTAGATCAAAAGAAAAAGCACTGTTGTTGAAATCGTTATACAGTCCAGTGCTTGAAGCAAGGCCAATCGTATCCCGCTTACTGTTTCCATCTGGGTCATTCTCTACAAAGGCCTTGGCGATAGCTTCCAGATCATCTACCGTTTTCGGCGGCTTCAGTCCAAGACGGTCCAGCCAATCCTGTCGAATCCAGAGCATGCTGAAGTCTTCCGCTGTCACAGAAGGAACAGCCATCAGCTTGCCATCGAAGGTCACTTGTTCCATAGCCAATCCGTTTGTGCTATCAATAATTTTTTTTATTTCCGGTGATGCGCTACTATTGTATGCCTCGGTTAGGTCTTCAATTTCTCCAGCCTTGATCATCTCGTTCAGCTGCAGCTGATTTACAATCATGGCATCCGGCAGATCATTGCTGGCGATAGCCAGATCGATTTTCTGACTCAGATTTTCCTTCGACACCTGCCATAATACCTGGACATCAATGTTAAGGTTTTGTTTAATCATC
>NZ_WUDQ01000598.1:0-2159 GCF_009827695.1 Paenibacillus sp. OT2-17
GAATTGATGGACGGGGTTAAAGCATGAACAAAACGGGCATAAAAATTTGTGGACTTCAAAGCGTTGAAGTGCTAAAATCTATGGTAAACTTACCGGTCGATTATATAGGTTTTGTGTTTGCCGACAGCAAGCGCCGGATTGACGGCGTACAGGCTGGAGAGCTGCTTCGCGTATTGGATGAATGGACCTCAGGCAGCAGACCGCGCAGCGTGGGTGTATTTGTGAACCCTGGTGATGCACTGTTAAATGATGTGATGGAGAAAGCACCCTTGGATGTCATACAGCTGCATGGGCAGGAAAGTCCGCAGCGCTGTCGGGAGATCAGGGAGCGTTTTGGTATACAGGTATTCAAGGCATGGTCTGTGGACAGTCAAGGGCAGCTAGAACGCTCGGCGGACGAATTGGATGCCTATGTCGGGACAATTGACGCTTTACTGCTGGATACATACGATCCCCTGTATGGTGGCGGCTCCGGAAAAACGTTTGCGTGGGATCGAATTCCTGCCTATCAGGCTTGGACTCATCAACATGGAATTCCTTTGTTTGTAGCCGGCGGGCTGACTGCCGATAATGCGGAAAAGCTAGTTCATGAGTATCATCCCGATGGGCTGGATGTATCCAGCGGTGTAGAGACGAACGGAGTCAAGGACATTGCAAAAATCACAGCATTCGTAGAAAGGGTGAAGCAGGCATGACACAATTACCTGATAACAACGGACGTTTTGGAACATTTGGAGGACGTTTTGTACCGGAAACGTTGATGAACGCACTGATTGAATTGGAGGAATCCTACCGTAAGTACGCGGATGATCCCGAGTTTAAAGCAGAGTTGAACGGGCTCCTAAAGGACTATTCTGGTCGGGAAACGCCACTTTATCATGCGGAGCGTCTGAGTCAGCATTTGGGCGGGACTAAAATTTACTTGAAGCGCGAAGATTTAAATCATACCGGTGCCCACAAAATCAATAATGCATTAGCTCAGGGTTTGTTGGCGAAGCGTATGGGTAAACAGAAGGTCATTGCTGAGACAGGCGCAGGACAGCATGGTGTCGCGACAGCGACTGTGGCTGCGTTGCTCGGATTGGAATGCAAGGTGTTTATGGGCGAAGAGGATACTGTGCGCCAGCAGCTGAACGTCTTTCGGATGCAGCTTTTGGGTGCAGAGGTCATTCCGGTGACATCGGGTACACGTACACTTAAGGATGCCGGGAATGAAGCTTTGCGTTACTGGGTCAGCCATGTCCATGATACGTTCTATATTTTGGGTTCAGCTGTCGGCCCGCATCCGTATCCGATGATGGTGCGGGACTTCCAACGTGTGATTGGTGATGAAACACGTCGCCAGATCCTAGAGAAGGAAGGCAGACTTCCGGATGTCATCGTGGCAGCGATCGGTGGCGGAAGCAATGCCATCGGCATGTTTTATCCTTTTATTGAGGATCAGGGTGTCGCTTTGATTGGCGTGGAGGCCGCTGGAAAAGGTGTCGAAACGGAATTCCATGCAGCTACGATGACCAAGGGAACACAAGGGGTCTTCCAAGGCTCTATGAGTTATCTGCTTCAGGATGAGTACGGACAAGTGCAGCCTGCGCATTCCATCTCGGCTGGACTGGATTATCCAGGTGTTGGACCGGAGCATTCATACCTGAAAGATATTGAGCGGGCCAAGTATGTTCCGATTACCGATCAGGAAGCGCTGGATGCGCTTCAGCTTCTCTGCCGTACCGAAGGAATACTTCCTGCATTAGAGTCGGCACATGCAGTTGCACAGGTCGTCAAGCTGGCACCTACGTTGACGGCAGATGATATTATCGTCATATGTTTGTCTGGACGCGGGGATAAAGATGTGGACTCCATTATCAAGTATTTGGGAGGAAATCCGTCATGAATTTAATTGATCAGGCGTTTGGTCGCCTTAAAAATGAAGGCAAAACGGCATTAATTCCTTTTCTGACGGTAGGCGACCCGGATGTGGATACTACAATAGAGATCATTCGGCAGTTAGAGTCGGCCGGAGCTGACATATTGGAACTGGGTGTACCCTATTCCGACCCACTGGCTGACGGTCCTGTAATTCAGCGCGCGTCTGAGCGTGCACTGAAACGGCAAATTTCCATCCGCACGTGCATGGAGACAGCTTCTCTGGCTAGGGCGGCAGG
>NZ_WUDQ01000599.1:0-2153 GCF_009827695.1 Paenibacillus sp. OT2-17
CAGCTCCTTATATGTAGTATACCTTTTTACGCTAGCTTTAAAAGACTGATGACTGTAAGTTGGGATCATAAGTACACAATTAAAAAAAATTTGTTTTAAAATGTGCTTTACGATAACATATGAATAAACCTGCACATGGGGGGATTGCGTGTTTCATGGAAAAATCATTAGATGAAATTCAACGTGAGGTAGACCAGTATATATCTCAATTTAAGGAAGGGTATTTTAGCCCTTTGGCGATGTTGGCCCGGATGTCTGAGGAAGTCGGGGAACTGGCGAGGGAAGTTAATCACTCCTTTGGCGAGAAACCGAAAAAAACGGATGAGGCGGACAATTCCATTGAGCTAGAGCTGGGGGACATTTTGTTCATCACAGTTTGCTTTGCGAACTCACTAGGTATAAATTTGACCGAGGCTCATGATAAGGTCATGCAAAAATTTAACACGCGTGACGCGAATCGCTGGACTAAAAAGGACACCGATTAGGCGTTTTGTACATATGCTGTACCAAACCGGTTACCCGGAGGTGCAGTGTCATGAAGGCGGAGGAATACGTTCAGAAAGCTTATCAGTGCATTTTGCAGAACGATTTTGAGCAGGCCGTGGAATGGTTTGAAAAAGCAATTTCAGCCCAGCCTGATCATGCGGAGCATTATTTCCGGTGCTCGGTTACCTATGCTCGCAGTGGTCGTTTGGAGCAGGCTCTCGCATATGCAGAGCATGCGGTTCGTCTTGCTCCACAGCAGGATGAATATGTTCTCCATCTGCATGCGCAGGAAGCCAGGCAGCATACGGAGAAGGCCAGAAAAATGCTGGATGTTGACAGAGCTACGCCACAGGTGCGTCAGGATGCGATTTTACTACTGGAACGAGCAATAGCCCTCGATCCGTTATGTGGGGATGCTTTTTTGCTGCTTGCATTGATTTATGACGAATTGAATGAGTATAAGCTGGCTGTGCAGGCTGCTCGTGAGGCGGCTGCACTGTTTCCTCACAATGTGCAGCTTGCCAACCTCATGAAGAAGTTATGCCAGCAGATGAATGAACAGATCTAACACAAATGGATGCATAAGGAGTTGTAGGGATATGTCAGAACCAATAAAAGTGGCTGTTGTAGGAGCAGCAGGGCGTATGGGCCGTGAAGTTATCAAATTGGTTCTTCAGGATGAGGAACTACAGCTTGTGGCCGCAGTGAACAGAACACATGCCGGCAGTGATGCCGGCCTTCTCGTCGGACTACCGGAAGCGGGTATCGCTATTGTGGAGGATGTGGAGCAGGCTTTACTGGAGAGTCGTGCGGATGTCATGGTCGATTTTACGGGGCCGCGTTTTGCGTACGCACATACAGCGCTTGCTATCAAGCATGGAGTTCGTCCGGTTATCGGAACGACAGGGTTTACCCCCGAACAGATTGATGAACTGGACAAGCAGTGTCGTGAGCAGCAAATTGGTGGTCTGATCGCGCCAAACTTTTCGATTGGGGTCATTTTGATGATGCGTTTTGCGGCTCAGGCAGCGAAATACTTCCCACATCTGGAAATCATCGAATATCATGGTGACCAAAAATTGGACGCGCCATCGGGCACAGCCATTAAGACCGCAGAGCTGATCGCCGAACAGCGTGAAGAGCTACGACAGGGTAACCCGGAAGAGGAAGAAACGTTAGAAGGATCACGGGGGGGTTACTATCAAGGGTTCCGTGTCCACAGTGTCCGTCTTCCCGGCGTGTTCGCACAGCAAGAAGTTATATTCGGAGGGTTTGGACAATCTCTGAAAATTCGTCAGGATTCTTATGAACGGGCGGGCTATATGCCAGGTGTTAAAATCGGTATTCAGAAAGTCATGGAGCAGCCAGGGCTTGTATATGGATTTGAGCATTACATCGATTAAGAATACGCGAATGATTTGACGAATGAAATTATAGAATGAGGCAGGAGGAACTTTGAATGTTAAAGATTGCATTTATAGCGCATGACCGAAAAAAGGATGAAATGGTAAATTTCATAACGGCCTATGAGCATGTTTTTACAGATCACCAATTATTTTCAACAGGTACAACAGGTCTGCGCATTATGGAGCAAACCAAGCTTCAAATTCACCGTTTCATGTCCGGGCCGCTTGGAGGAGATCAGCAAATCGGGGCTATGGTTGCGC